>JBCCUP010000019.1 GCA_039196715.1 Pseudomonadota bacterium | reverse complement strand
TTTTTGGGGTGGGGGGTTGCCGCCGCGTTGGCGCGCTCCCGGGGGGGGTATACGGCCCCCCGCACCGCTGCTTGCCGCCGGGGTTCACGGGGACCGGCTGGCGCGGGCCCGCGTCCGTCCAGAAGCTTACACGGGTTGCTGCGGGCGGAAGTCGGCCGGGTCGATGCCGGCGACCGCCACGGGTTTCTTCATCGCGTCGCGGCGGAAGGGCTCGCCGAGTTCCTGGTTGAGGATGACCTCGACCAGCGTGGTGACGCCGTCCTCCATCTGCTCGGTGATGGCCGTGTCGAGCGCCTTGGACAACTCCTCCTGGCTGCGCACGCGAACACCCTTGAGGCCGCAGCCGTCGGCGACCTTGGCGTAGGAGAGCTTTGGGTCGAGCTCGGTGCCGACGAAGTTGTCGTCGTACCAGAGCGTGGTGTTGCGCTTCTCGGCGCCCCACTGGTAGTTGCGGAACACGACCATGGTCACCGCCGGCCACTCGTCACGGCCCACAGCGGTGAGCTCGTTCGCCGAGATGCCGAAGGCGCCGTCGCCGGCAAAGCCGACCACCGGGGTGTCCGGGCAGCCGATCTTGGCGCCGATGATGGCCGGGAAACCGTAACCACACGGGCCGAACAGGCCCGGCGCGAGGTATTTGCGGCCGGACTCGAAGCTCGGGTACGCGTTGCCGATGGCGCAGTTGTTTCCGATGTCAGAGGAGATGATCGCTTCGGTCGGCAGTGCGTCCTGGATCGCGCGCCAGGCCTGGCGCGGCGAGAGGCGGTCGGGGTCACGGTCACGGGCGCGCTCGTTCCACGAGGTGCCCGGATCATCATCTTCGTGGTCCATCGAAGCGAGCTCCTGCGCCCACGCCGACTTGCGCTCGGCAATCTGGGCCTTGCGTGCGTCGCGACCGGCGTTGCCGGCTTCGGCGCCGAGCTGCTCGAGCAGCTGCTCGGCCACCTGCTTGGCGTCGCCGACGATGCCGACCTCGACGCGCTTGGTCAAACCGATGCGGTCGGGGTTGATGTCGACCTGGATGATCTTGGCGTTCTTCGGCCAATAGTCGATGCCGTAGCCCGGCAACGTGGAAAACGGGTTCAGGCGGTTGCCGAGCGCGAGCACGACGTCAGCCTGGCTGATCAGTTCCATACCGGCCTTGGAACCGTTGTAGCCCAGTGGGCCGCAGTGCAACGGGTGGCTGCCCGGAAAGGCGTCATTGTGTTGGTAGTTGCAGCAGACCGGCGCGTCGAGCCGCTCGGCGAGCTGGCGGGACGCGTCGATGGCGCCGCCGATGACCACACCGGCGCCGTTCAGGATGACCGGGAAGGCGGCGTCGGTGAGCAGCTCGGCCGCGCGCGCGATGGCGTTCTTGCCGCCGCTCGGGCGCTCGAAGCGGACGATCTCGGGCAGGTCGATGTCGATCACCTGCGTCCAGTAGTCACGCGGAATGTTGATCTGGGCCGGCGCGCTGCCACGCCAGGCGTTCTCGATCACGCGGTTGAGCACTTCGGCGATGCGTGAGGCGTCCCGCACTTCTTCCTGGTAGCAGACCATTTCGGTGAACATGGGCATCTGGTTGACTTCCTGGAAGCCGCCCTGGCCGATGGTCTTGTTGGCCGCCTGCGGGGTCACCAGCAGCAGCGGTGTGTGGTTCCAGTACGCGGTCTTGATTGCGGTGACGAAGCCGGTCACACCCGGGCCGTTCTGCGCGATCGCCATACCCATCTTGCCGCTGGCGCGGGTGTAGCCGTCACACATCAGGCCGCCGTTGGTCTCGTGCGCTACGTCCCAGAAGTTGATGCCCGCTTTGGGGAACAGATCCGATATCGGCATGAACGCCGAGCCGATGATGCCGAACGCCTGCTCGATGCCGTGCATCTGCAGGACTTTGACGAAGGCCTCTTCGGTTGTCATTTTCATGTTGGGTGTTTCTCTGTAGAGCGCACGCGCGCGTTGGGCTCAACACGCAGGGTGTTGAACACGTGGATTGAAGACGGCCATATGATAGTTCGGCGCCGATACTGGCAACACTACCAGCTGTCGCGGTACGGTGGCGCCAAGCCCCCAGCGAGTGCCGCGCATGTCGAACGAGCGTCTGGAGCGCGTCTACGGCGCCACTGACCCCGGTGCACAGCGCCACGCCTACGATCAGTGGGCGGATCAGTACGAGCGCGACCTCTGTGCGATGGGGTACCGTCTGCCGGCCATGCTCGCAGCCGTGTTCGCGCGTTTTGTCCCGCTGGACACCGGGGCTATCCTGGACGCCGGCTGTGGCACCGGCATGCAGGCCGAGGCCCTGCACGCGGTCGGCTACCGCGGCTTCGTCGGTATCGACCTGTCGCCGGGCATGCTCGGCGTGGCCCAGCGCAAGGGCCTCTACACCGAGCTGCAGGTGATGGCACTCGGCCAACCGCTCGCGTTCGACGACAACCGCTTCGGTGCGGTGCTCAGCACCGGCGCGATCACCCCGGGCCACGCGCCACCGGAGAGCTTCGACGAACTGATCCGGGTGTGCGTGTCAGGCGGTTTTCTGGTGTTCAGCCTGCGTGACGACGCCGGGCAGGACCGCGCCTACCTCGACGCCCTGCCGGCGCGCGATCACCTGTGGCGGGCGGTGTTCCGCACACCGACCTTCCAGACCATGCCCTACGGCGAACCGGAGATTCGCAACCGCGTGTACGTCTACCAGAAACACTGACCCGACATCGGCCCGCGGCAGGCCGTGTAGCCACGCGCGGCCCAGCATATTTTACTAACTATTTCAATGGTTTGACACCACAGTTTCACCTGTGATTTGCTGTGCGGAACACGCGCCACCACGCGGTCCGGTCGGCGCGCGACACGGGCCCTGAAATTCACCTGGATCTGCAATGGACGTTGCCCAACTTTTCATCAGCGGGCTCGCGAACGGCTGCGTCTACGGCCTGATCGCGCTCGGCTTCGTGCTCATCTACAAGGCGACCGAGGCGATCAACTTCGCCCAGGGCGACATGATGATGCTCGGCGCGTTCATCACGCTCGCGCTGACCAACGACTCCCACCTCGGACTGCCGTTCCTGCCCTCGGTGCTGGTCGCCATCGCAATCATGGCGGTGTTCGGCTACCTGCTGGATGCGCTGGTGCTGCGCCACGTGTTCGGCCAGCCACAGATCGCTGTTGTCATCCTGACCATCGCCATCGGCTACATCATCCGCTTCGCCGCGGGCTTGATCTGGGGCCACGAGCCACAATCGCTGCAATCGCCGCTCGCCGGTCGAGACATCCAGGTCGGCGGCGTCGCGCTCGGCCTCGACGAAGTCGCCGTGATCCTTGTCACGGTGCTGCTGACCGTGGTGCTCTACGTGTTCTTCGGCCGCACGCGCACCGGCGTTGCCATGCAGGCGGCTTCGCAGAACCAACTGGCGGCCTACTACATGGGCGTGCCCGTGCGGCGCGTCTACGCCCTGGTCTGGGGCCTCTCCGGGGTGGTCGCGGCAATCGCCGGCGTCCTGTTCGCGTCCAAGGGCTCGATTGATCCGAACACCGGGCTGCTCGGCATCAAGGCCTTTGCCGCCGCGGTGATCGGCGGTTTTGGCAGCCTGCCAGGGGCCCTGCTCGGCGGTCTGGTGGTCGGTGTGATCGAACCGTTCGCGTCGCGCTACGGCCCGTCGGGCTACGCGCAGATTGCGCCCTACCTGTTGTTGGTGCTGGTGCTGGTGTTCCGCCCGCACGGCTTACTGCCACAAGTGCAGCAGAAGAAGGTTTAGGAGAACCGCCGTGCGCTTCGTTTTCAAAACCGACTACAACCAGGACCTCGGGCTGTTCAAGCACGCACATCACCGAAACTGGTATCTGCTGCTCGGCGCGTTGTCGCTCGCCCTGCCCTGGCTGATCAGCGACTACCTGCTCGGCGAGATGACGCTGGTGCTGATCTGGGCTATCGCCAGCATGGGGCTGATGATCCTGATCGGCCAAACCGGGCTGGCCAGCCTCGGCCACGCGGCCTTCCTCGCGATTGGCGCCTACAGCGTGGTGCTGTTGCAAGAACGCCTCGGCCTGCCCTTCCTGTTCGCCTTCCCACTCGCCGGCCTGATCTCGGGCCTCTGCGGCGCGTTGATCGCGCGGCCAATCGCCAAACTCCACGGCGTGTACCTTGCGATTGCGACGTTGGCACTCGGCATTCTGGTGGAAGACATCATCGTGATCGCCGAACCGCTGACCGGCGGCGTCGGCGGGTTGTTTGCGCCCGACATCGCCATCTTCGGCCACAGCTTCAACAAGTACGTCAACCCCCGGGACGTCTACTTTCTCATCCTCGCCATCACCGTCGCGCTGGTCTGGCTCTACAAGAACCTGCTGCGATCGCCGCTCGGGCGCGCCTTCGCCGCGGTCCGCGACTCCGAGGTCTCGGCACAAGCCATGGGCGTCGAGCTCGCGCGCACCAAGGCGTTGTCCTTTGCGCTCTCTGCCGCGTACACCGGCCTGGCCGGCGCACTGCTTGGCCACTTCACCGGCATCTTCAACAACGAGACCTTCACCATCATCATCTCGATCAACATGCTGATGATGATCGTCATCGGCGGGGTCGGCTCGATCCACGGCGCGTTCTTCGGCGCCGCGGTGTTCGTGCTGTTGCCCACCGTGATCGCCTTCGCCCGCGACGGGCTCGCGGCGCTCGGCCTCGGCAACGCGGTTGTCATTCCGGGCATCGAAGCCGGCGTGTTCGCCGCCATCCTGATCGCGTTCCTGCTGTTCGAGCCGCTCGGCATCTACGGCCGTTGGGTCAAGATCCGCACCTGGTTCGAACTGTTTCCGCTGGCGCGGCGCGACATGTTCAAACGCAACCAGAGCTTCCTCAAGACGGAGCGCACGCGGTGAGCCTGCTCGAGATCGACAACCTCACCATCCGTTTCGGCGGCGTGGTCGCGGTCGACGCCGTGAGTTTCAACGTGGAAGCCGGCGAAACCTTCGCGTTGGTCGGACCGAACGGGGCCGGCAAGTCGACGCTGTTCAACCTGATTTCGCGGCTGTACGAGCCCGCCTCCGGCGGCATTCGGTTCAAGGGCGAGGACTTGCTGAGGTACAACGCCGACCAGGTCGCCCGGCTGGGTATTGCGCGCACCTTCCAGAATATCGAGCTGTTCGAGCACGCCAGCGTCCTGCAGAACCTGCTGGTCGGACGCCACACCCACAACACCTGTTCGGCGATCGCACAGTTGCTGCACCTGCCGTCCGTGCGCCGGCAGGAACGTGCGAGCCGTGAGGCCGCCGAGAACGTGATCGACTTCCTCGACCTGCAACCCTACCGAGACAGCCTGATTGCCGGCCTGCCCTACGGGGTGCGCAAGGTGGTCGAGATGGGGCGCGCACTGGCGATATCCCCGACCCTGCTGTTGCTAGACGAGCCGGCTTCGGGCCTGTCGCTCGAAGAAACCAACGACGTGGCGTTCTGGATCGAGGACATGAAGAAACTCATGGGCATCACGGTGCTGATGGTGGAGCACGACATGCACCTGGTCTCGGCGGTGTCGGACCGCGTGCTGGCGCTCGCAGACGGCAAGGCCATCGCGGTCGGCTCGCCCGCCGAGGTACAGAGCGACCCGGCCGTGATCGAGGCCTACCTCGGCCCGGACAGCGTGGCGGGGGTGTCGTGAGCGAGGCCCTGCTGCACGTCGACAACCTCGAGAGCTATTACGGGCCGGTGCTGGCTATTCGCGGGGTCAGCCTTGCAGTCGAGCACGGCCGGATCGTGTCCGTGTTGGGCGCCAACGGGGCCGGCAAGACCACCCTGCTCAAGACCCTGTCCGGTGTCATGAACCCGGAGAAAGGCGCGGTGCGTTTCGATGGCGAACGCATCACCGGTCTCGCGCCGGAACAGATCGTGACGCGCGGCATCATTCACGTACCCGAGGGCCGCGAGATCTTCCCGCTGCTGAGCGTTGCGGATAATCTCGCGATGGGCGCGTACACCCGGCGCGACCGCGCAGAGATCGCGCGCGACCTCGACATGGTGTTGACCTACTTCCCGATTCTGCGCGAGCGGCTCAACCAGGCAGCCGGCACACTCTCGGGCGGGCAGCAACAGATGCTTGCAATCGGCCGTGGCCTGATGGCCAAGCCGCGCATCATGCTGCTCGATGAGCCGAGCCTCGGCCTGAGCCCACGCCTGGTCGGCGAGATCTTCGACATCATCAAGCGGCTCAACACCGAGCAGGGCGTGACCCTCATGCTGGTCGAGCAGAATGCGCGCGTGGCCTTGTCGATTGCGCACCACGCCTACGTCATGGAGCTGGGCCGCGTCGTCATGTCGGACACTGCCGAGCGGTTGAGCCGGAGCAAGGACATCCAGCAGTTCTACCTGGGCGAACACAGCGAAGGCGTGCGTGGCCAGCGGCGCTGGAAAGCGCGCAAGACCTGGCGCTGAGAGGAAACGAAGTGAGCACAGCGCAACAACGGGTGCACGGCGTCACGATCAACGCCGATTTCGAGCAGTGGCCTCCGCTGATCGACGGCGAGGACACCCTGCCGAAACTGTTCCGCCAACGCGTGGCGCGGTACGGCGACCGCGTCGCCCTTCGCTACAAGCACCACGGCATCTGGAAGTCCTGGACGTGGCACGGCTACCTCGAGCAAAGCAACCGCTTCGCCGCGGCGCTGCTCGCCAGCGGGGTGACCCGCGGCGGCGCGATCGCCATCCTCAGCGAGGACAACCCGGAGTGGTACTTCGCCGACATGGCGGGTCAATCGATCGGCGCGGTCGTGACTGGCGTCTACACCACTGACAGCGCAGAGCAGCTGAGCTACCTCGTCGCGAACTCGGCGAGCAGAGTGCTCTTCGTCGAGAACGACGAACAGCTCGACAAGTTCCTTGACGCCCGCGAGTCGATGCCCTCGCTCAACCGCGTTGTCGTGCTCGACCCCTACGGGTTGCACGATTTCAGTGACCCGGACGTGGTCTTCCTTGAGGACTTCCTCGCGCAGGGCGACGCCCATCTCTCCGCGCACCCGAACGCCGTCGAGCAGGCCGTGGCGGTCGGTTCGGCCGACGACACCGCGCTGCTGATCTACACCTCCGGCACCACCGGACGGCCAAAGGGTGCCGAGATCACCCAGGGCGCGATGTTTGCCACCGCGAGCGCCACCCTGACCCAATTGCCGAGCTACGACAGCGACGAGATGCTCTGCTTTCTGCCGCTGTGCCACGTGCTCGAGCGGATGTCCTCGATGGTGGGGCAGATCGTGGCCGGGTTCACGGTGAATTTCGCCGAGAGCGTCGACACCGTGTTCGAGAACGTGCAGGAGGTCAGCCCGCACGTGTTCGTCGCGGTGCCAAGGCTCTGGGAAAAGATGTACTCGCGCGTCGAGTACCTCGTCAAACAGGCGACACCGCTCGGTCAGCGCGCCTACGCAGCGGCTGTTCGTGCCGGCGAGCGCCGCGCGCAGTGCCGCTTCGACGGCAAGCCCGTGTCGCCCTGGCTGCACCTGCAGTGTGCGTTCTGGGACCTGATCGTCTTCGCCAACCTGCGCCGCATGCTCGGCCTCAACCGCGTGCACCGCGCGGCGACCGGCGCCGCACCGATTTCGCCGCAGTTGCTGGCCTGGTTCCACGCCATCGGCGTGCCGCTCTACGAAGGCTACGGCATGACCGAGAGCGCCGGCATCATGTCGGCCAACACCGCCGCGAACAACCGCATCGGCAGCGTCGGGCGTGTGCTGCCGTGCGGCGCCGTGCGCGTGGGCGACGACGGGGAAATCCTCTACCGCGGTGCCAACCTCTTCAGCGGCTACTGGCAGAAACCCGATGCCACGCGGGACACCCTGGTCGACGGGTGGCTGCACACCGGCGACGTCGGCCACGTCGACGACGACGGCTACCTCTACATCACCGGCCGAGCAAAGGACATCATCATCACCGCCGGAGGCAAGAACATCAGCCCGGCCGAGATCGAGAACCAACTGAAATTCTCGCCTTACGTCTCGGACGCGGTGGTGATCGGCGACCGCCGTCAATACCTCACGGCCCTGGTGATGATCGACCAGGAGAATGTCGAGAAATTTGCCCAGGACAACCGCGTTCCGTTCAACGACTTTGCGTCGCTGTGCGCCGCCGAAGAAGTGCGAACGCTGATCAACGAAGTGGTAGAGTCGGTCAACGCTCGCTTCGCGCGCGTCGAACAGATCAAGTATTTCCGGCTCATCGATCAACTGCTGACCGCGGAAGACGAGGAGCTGACCGCCACCATGAAACTCAAACGCGCGGTGGTCGAGCGGAACTACAGCGGACTGATCGACGCCATGTACGGCAACGCGCAATGAGACAGACACGCCCGGTGACGCCCGTGTGCCAATCGGGACCGTGACACACAAGAGAGAACTCACCAACAGGAGACACCCCATGAAAAACACACTGCTCGCGGGCGCGGCGGCGTTGTCGCTGGGCCTGACGACGCTCGGGTCGACGGCGCAGGCACAAGGCGTCAGTGACACCGAGATCCTCATCGGCTCCAACCAGGATATGTCGGGCATCTTTGCCGGCTTCGGCGCCCCCGCCATGAACGCGGCCAAGCTCTACCTGGATGAGGTCAATGCCGGCGGTGGCGTTCATGGGCGCACCATTCGCCTGATCGTCGAGGACCACGCCTACCAGCTGCCCAAGGCCATGCAGGGGCTGAACAAGCTGGTCAACTCAGACAAGGTGTTCGCGATGCTCATGTCGCTGGGCACGCCGATGAACATCGCGTCGTTCAAGCTGCAGGAAGCCCGCGAAGTCGCCAACGTGATCCCGCTGTCCGCGGCACGGCAGATGCTCGACGGCTCGATCGACTTCAAATACACCGGCGGTGCGTCCTACTACGACCAGATCCGCATGGGCATTGACTACCTGGCTGAAAACGCCGGCGCCCAGACCGTTTGCGCGATGTACCTGCCCACCGACTTCGGCAAGGAAATTCAGGAGGGCGCCGTCGACCAGGCCGCCGCGCTCGGTCTGACCTTCGCTGCCGAGACCAAGCACAAGCCTGACGAGTCGGATTTCGTCGGCACGCTCGGCAAGCTCAAGGAGGCCGGCTGTGACACCATCGCGATCGCCCTCGGCCTGCGTCAGGTGATCACGGCCGTTGCCACGGCCAAGAAAATGGGCTGGAACGACGTCAACTTCCTCGGCAGCTCGGCGGCCTTCCACACCGCGGTGGCCAAGGTACCCGGTGGCGTGACCAACAACTTCTACGCCGCGGCCGGTTGGCAGGACATGGAAACGCGCATGGACGTGCCCGAAGTGAAGGCCTTCTTCGACGCCTACACCGAGGCCTACGGTGACCCCCCCGGCACCGGCGCGTTGCTCGGCCGCTCGTACACCGAGATCCTCGTGCGTGCGCTTGAGGCCGCCGGCCGTGACCTGACACCCGACAGCTTCCGGGCCGGCATGCAATCCCTCGACTACGAGGACAAGTTGCTCGGTGCCGACATCAAGTTCGGCGAGGGTGACCACCTCGGCGCCGACGCGGTGATCATTTCCCAGATCGCCGACGGGTCCTGGAAAACGCTGGATTCGCGTCTGCCCTGACCGACGCGGTCGCGCCCGTGCTTGCACGCGGCAGGCACGGGCGCGACCTGCCCGGACCGCTCAGCGTATGTCCTGCTGCAGCGCAGCCGACTGCAGCATCTCCTCGACCATCCCCAACCGTTCGAACGCGGACTCTGCGTCACGCAGCACATCCGAGGCCCGGTCGATGCTCCGGTTCGACCGGTACAACTCGACCAGCACGTCGGGCTGCCGACGGTACATTGCGCGGCGCGAGGTGCTGGTGCGCAGCTCCTCGGCCTGTCGCCGGTAGCGCCAGGCGCCAACCGGGTCGCCGCGCGCCGTGAGCTGGTGGTAAAGCTGCATGTAGTCCCGCACCAGACCCAGCTTCTGTGTCTCGCGCTCGAATGTCTCGAGGCCAAGCGCCATCGCAGACTCGGCGCGACGCACCGACTCGCGGTCCAGACCGTGATCGCGCAACGCCGTCAGCATGCGTTGTGCGCTGTGCAGGTTGCCCGCCGAGGCATGCAATTCGAGCGCGCGCTGACCGGCGTCGAGGCTGGCAGCGACATCGCCGGCCTTGAGGTGCAGCTCGAACAGCGAGCTCAACGCGCTGGCAGCCGTGCCGTAGCGGTTCAACTGAAGGCTCGACCCCACAATGTGTTCGAGGGCGACGCGCGCATCGTCGCGGTATCCGTTCGCCATCGCCCAGCGCGCGATCAGCAGTTCGTCGTAGTCGAACGCGGCGCGTTGCGCACGTTCGCGGAACGCCATGTGCAGTCGGCCCATGTCAAGCAGCACGCGCGCGCGGCCGCGTTCGTCACCCATCGCGTCGTATTCGGCAAGGGCATCCGCGAGCCAGACGTCGGCGCCGTCGAGGTCGCCGCGTGCCATCGCCAGCACGCCGAGTTCGTGTACCGCCTCGGCCATCGCCTCGCGGTCACCCACCGCGACAGCCCGCTCGGCCTGCTTGACCAGCGCCGCGCGCGAGGTGCGTGATTGCACGGTGTGCAAGCGGGCTTCAAACTGCTGCCGCAAGGTCGCCGACGCCAACTGCTCAAGTCGAGCCGCACGCGCGTCGAATCGGTCGACGTCGGTGGTGGGCGCGGGTGCCGGATCGCCACGCCATTCAATCCACACCATGCCGGCCGCCACGGCCGCGCAGAGGCACCAGCCCGCTGCCACGTTCGGGATTCGGACCATCATCCCCCTCCTTATCCCACGACAGGTCACCGCCCACCCTGCCGCGTCGCGCGTCCCGCTGCAAGTGCCGCCGGGGCCGCACACACCGCGGTCAGCGCTGTTGCCGTTCCGCGGTGGTCAAAGCGACCTTGTCGCGCAGATACACGGGCTCGGCCTCGGCGGCCGACACCGTGTCGCCGCGGTGGAACCGGGGCAGCGCGAGCAGGACCGTGTCGCGTGCGTCTGGCACCTGCTTGCCGAACTGCCGAATCACGTTCGGACACCGCGCCGCAAGCGCCTCGCCGTGGGCCGCCCAGCCGGTGCCCACGCCGACCCAATTGGACGACGCGGGCGCCATCACCTGCCCGGGGTCACTGACGTGCTCAGCGACCGTTTCGCGCCAACGGCTGCCCTCGCGCTCAAAACAGCCCCAGTAGACCTGGCCCATGCGCGCGTCGATCGCCGCCGCCACACGGGTGGTGCCCAGTTCCCGCTTGGCCCCTTCGGCCAGGGTCTCGAGCGTCGACACCGCAACGAGTGGGCGGTCCAACGCCAGCCCGAACGCCTGCGCGGTCGCCGTGCCGATTCGACAGCCCGTGAAACTGCCGGGACCGCGGGTGAAAGCGATCGCGTCGAGCTCGCGCCGACCGACACCGGCAGTCGAGAGCATTTCCTCGATCATCGGCAACAGCCTCACAGCGTGCTCACGCGTGTTGAGAAAGCGGTGTGCGTGCATTTCCGAACCGTCGAACACGGCGACCGAACAGGCTTCCGTGGTGGTGTCGAGCCCGAGCAAAACCGTGCTCACGAGACCGGTGCCCCTTCACCCTCGGTGCCGTCGGCCGACGCAGCGTCGCGGGCAAAGAAGGCCTCGACCTTGTCCGGCACGCGCGTGCGGTACATGCGCGGCAAGCTGTTGATGAACAGCGCACCGTAGTTCTTGGTGACCAGGCGCGGGTCACACAGCACCATCACACCGCGGTCACTCTCATCGCGGATCAGGCGACCGACGCCCTGCTTCAGTTGGGTGATCGCCTGCGGCAACTGGAAGTCCATGAAGGCGTTTCCACCCTTGCGGTTCAGTGCGTCGATCCGGGCGCGCATCACCGGATCGACCGGCGAGCTGAACGGCAGCTTGTCGATGAGCACACACGACAGTGCCTCGCCCCGCACGTCCACACCCTCCCAGAAACTCGAGGTGCCGAGCAGCACCGCGTCACCCGCGCGCCGAAAGGCGTCGAGCAACTCGGTCTTGGCGCGGCTGCCCTGCACCAGCATCGGGTACTCGATGCGGTCGGCGAGCGCCTCGGCCGCGTGGTTCATCGCGCGGTGACTGGTGAACAACAGGAAGCAGCGACCCCGGCTAGCCCGGATCACCCGACGCGCCACATCGAGCACCGCGGCGTCGTACCCGGGCGAGGCCGGTGCCGGCATGTCCGGAGGCACCAGCAGCATCGCGTTGCGGCGGTAGTCGAAGGGGCTTTCGGCGATGCATTCCTCGGCGTCGGTTTCGATCCCGAGCTGGGCGCGAAAGTGCGAGAAGGACCCACCGACCGCGAGCGTTGCCGACACGTAGACGCGCGCCCCGGACAGTGCGCCCATGTTGCGCGCAAAGGGCGCAGCGACATCGAGGGGCGTGACGTTCAGCGCCAACCCCGTGTTGTAGGTTTCGAACCAGCTGATCGACGCCTCGTCGCCAGCACCGAGGTAATCGGACAGCAACGCGCGCTGGCGCTCGGCGCGCTTGCCGCAGGCCTCGAGCCCGCGACTGCGCTCGGCGGCAACCTCCAATTCCTCTGCCAGAACCCGGTACGCTGCGAGCAGCCGCTCACTCGCCGCGGCCACGGCGGCGCGCTCCGCCACCTCGACCCAGGCTGCGCGTTGGGTGTCGACCCCGAGCGCGAGTCGAAGGTCGCGCATCGCACGCTCGAGCTCCTCGGCACTGTGGCGCAGGCCCGCCTGGTCTGGCGCGGCGCTCAGGTGCTCGGCAATGGTGTCGCGCGCCAGCTCGGTGGCGTGCCGTGTCGACAACCGCTTGCCGAAAAACTGGGTTGCCACGTCAGGGAGTTGGTGGGCCTCGTCGAAGATGAACGCATCGGCGGTTGGCAGGATCTCGCCGAAGCCCTCCTCGCGCAGCGCGAGATCGGCGCAGAACAGGTGGTGGTTGACCACAACGACGTCCGCCTCTTGCGCGCGCCGCCGTGCGTGCGTCACGTAGCAGCCGTCGAGTTCGTCGGGCTCGTGCTCGGCACAGTACTCGGCGTTGGAGGTCACGTGCTGCCAGATCGGGTCGTCCTCCGGCACCGCCGAGAACTGGCTGATGTCGCCGTCGTGGGTGCGCAGCGCCCAGCGCTCGATGGTCGCGAGCTTGGCCTGCGCGTCGGGGTTGTCGAGCTGTGCGAGCCCTTTGGCGCGCGCGAGGCGCGACCGGCAGAGGTAGTTCGCGCGTCCCTTGAGCAGCGCGGTGCGCGGCGACACATCAAAGACCTTGGCGACGACCGGCAGGTCCTTCTGGTAGAGCTGGTCCTGAAGGTGTCGGGTGCCGGTCGAGACGATGACCTTGAGGCCCGACCGCAGCGCGGGCACAAGGTACGCGAAGGTTTTGCCGACACCGGTGCCGGCCTCCGCGATCAAGGTACCGCGGTCGGCAAAGGTGGATTCGATGGCGTCGGCGAGCGCTTGCTGACCCGGTCGGGGTTTGAACCCGTCGATCAATGCCGACAGCGGGCCGTCGGCCCCAAGGACCTCGCCCGCAGATTGCGTAGTCAACGCACGGTCACCCGCGATTCAGATTCCAGGCTTGAACAAACGCGCTTGCAGCTTGGCCTGTTCGGCACCGTCGTAGTCGCGCATCTGCTCTCGAGATTGCACGATTATCAACCAGTTGCGGTAGCTCAGCAACGGTGGCACAGGTTTGAGGGTGTTCGAGCGCATGGCGTATTTCTCGGCCGCGTCCCACTGCTCGAGGCGAAGGGCGATTTCGCCGAGGCGGCTCCAGAGGGCCCGGTCGTCCGGCGCGATTTCCAACGCCGAACGCAGGTGGCGGAATGCGAGCGCGAAGTTGCCGACGGCACGCGCGTCCTCGGCGCGACGCCAGGCAATCACGACCTGCGGATCATCGAAGGTGTGGGTGACCTTCTGGGTCGGCACATCGACGGGCAGTACATCGGGCGTTGCGGCCGGGCCGCCGCCCACGCTGCCGCAACCGGCAACAGCGAGCAGCACAGGCAGCAGCAGGCCTGCCACCGGCCCCCGTCCTGTGCCCGTGCCATTGCGCGCCTGGAGAGCACCCATGTGCCTCACTCCCATTCGATGGTCGCCGGCGGCTTGCCGGAGATGTCGTAGACCACCCGCGACACACCCGGTAGGCGGTTGATGATGCGTCGCGAGACTTCGTCGAGAAGATCATAGGGCAAGTGTGACCATCTCGCTGTCATGAAATCGGTTGTCTCTACGGCTCGCAATGCCACCACCGGCGCATAGCGTCGGCCGTCACCGGTGACGCCAACGGAATTGACCGGCAGGAACACGGCAAAGGCCTGTGAGACCGAGTCGTACAAATCGTGCTCGCGCAACGCCGAAATGAAGATGTCGTCGGCAATTCGCAGGGTGTCGGCCGCCTCCCGGCTGACTTCGCCGAGAATGCGCACGCCGAGTCCCGGCCCCGGGAACGGGTGCCGGTACACCATGGTTGCCGGCAGGCCCAGCGCCACGCCCACAGCCCTCACCTCGTCCTTGAACAATTCCCTGAGCGGTTCGAGCAGTTCGAAGGCCATATGTTCCGGCAAGCCGCCGACATTGTGGTGGCTCTTGATCACGTGCGCCTTGCCTGTCTTGGCACCGGCCGACTCGATCACATCCGGGTAGATCGTGCCCTGCGCCAGCCAGCGCACGCCCTCGAGTTGCGCCGCCTCACGCTCGAACTCGGCGATGAACTGGTGGCCGATCGCCACGCGCTTGGCCTCGGGATCACTGACGCCTTCGAGGCGGGCCAGGAAGCGGTCAGCCGCGTCGACTCGCACCACCCGCACGCCCATGTTGTGGGCAAAGGCCTGCATGACCTGGTCGGCCTCGTTGAGCCGCAGCAGGCCGTTGTCGACAAACACGCAGGTCAGCTGGTCGCCGATTGCCTGGTGCAGCAACGCCGCCACGACCGAGGAGTCGACCCCGCCCGAGAGGGCCAGGAGCACGCGGTCCTCGCCCACCCGCTCGCGCATCTGGTGCACCAGGTCTTCGGCGATGGTGTCGGCACGCCAGAGCCCGGCACACCCACAGATGTCGCGCACGAAACGGCGGTAGATCGCACCGCCCTGCGGTGTGTGCGTGACCTCGGGGTGAAACTGCAGCGCGTAAAACCCCTTGGCCGGGTTTGCCATGCCGGACAGCGGCGCGTGCTCGGTGCTCGCGATGCAGACGAAGTCCGGGGGCAAGTCGGTGACCCGATCGCCGTGGCTCATCCAGACGTCCAGCAGCCCGTGGCCGGCCTCGTTGCGGCGGTCTTCGATGTCCCGCAGCAGCTCGGAGTGCCCACGGGCCCGCACCTCGGCGTAGCCGAACTCCGACGTCGACGAGGGTTCGACCGCCCCGCCGAGCATCGCAGCCATGATCTGCATGCCGTAGCAGATGCCGAGCACCGGCACGCCGAGTTCGAACACACTCGGGTCGGGTTTGAGCGCCTGATTCGCGTGGGTGGCCGACTCCGGGCCACCGGAGAGGATGATGCCGTTGGGCGCGTACGCGCGCACGGCCTCGGCATCGAGGTCACCGGGGTGCAGTTCGCAATAGACACCGGCCTCGCGCACGCGGCGGGCGATGAGCTGGGTGAATTGAGAGCCGAAATCCAGGACGAGGATGCGTGCCTGGTGGATGTCTGTCATGCGGTGTTTCGCCTGGGTCGGAGGGAGTGGAACCGATCGCGGTCAGCCGACACGGTAGTTGGGCGCTTCCTTGGTGATGGTCACGTCGTGCGGGTGGCTCTCGGTAATGCCGGCGTTGGTCGTGCGCACAAAGGCCGCGCGGTTACGCATGGCGTCGACCGTCTCGCAGCCGCAGTAGCCCATGCTTGCGCGCAAGCCGCCGAGCAGTTGGTGCAGCACACCGGCGAGCGGGCCCTTGTAGGGCACGCGCCCCTCGATGCCCTCGGGCACGAGTTTCTCGGTCGCACTGCCACTCTGGAAGTAACGGTCGGATGAACCCTGGCGCATCGCGCCGACGCTGCCCATGCCGCGGTAAGACTTGTAGCTGCGTCCCTGCCAGAGCTCGACCTCGCCGGGCGCTTCCTCGGTGCCCGCAAACAGGCTGCCCACCATGATGGCGTTGGCGCCGGTGGCAACAGCCTTGGCGACGTCGCCGGAGTAGCGAATACCGCCGTCGGCGATCGCGCCCACGTCGGTGCCCTGCAGCGCTTGCACGACACTGTCGATGGCCGTGATCTGCGGGACCCCGACACCGGCGACGATCCGCGTGGTGCAGATCGAGCCCGGACCGATGCCCACCTTGACGGCGTTTGCGCCCGCGTCGGCCAGCGCGCGCGCGGCGTCGGCGGTGGCAATGTTGCCGGCAATCACATCGATGTCGGACTGCTTCTTCACCCACTTGACCCGCTCGATCACGCCAGCGGAGTGGCCGTGCGCGGTGTCGATCACGAGCAGGTCGACGCCGGCGTCGATGAGTTGCTCGGCGCGCGACTCGGCGTCTTCGCCGGTGCCGACTGCCGCCGCGACCCGCAGCCGGCCTTCGCTGTCCTTGCAGGCGTTGGGAAAGTCGTGTGACTTCTGAATGTCCTTGACGGTGATCATGCCGCGCAACTCGAAACCGTCCGACACCACCAACACCTTCTCGATGCGGTGCTGGTGCAACAGGCCGACGACCGCATCGCGCGTGGCGCCCTCGGAGACGGTGACAAGCTTGTCCCTCGGTGTCATCACCACTGACACGGGTTCGTCCAGACGGGTTTCAAAACGCAGATCACGTTGCGTGACGATGCCCTGCAAGCGGTCGCCATCGACCACAGGCAGGCCGGATATGCCTTTGGACCGCGTGATGTCGAGCACCTCACGCACGGTCGTGGACGGACTGACACTGATCGGTTCGCGGATAACGCCGGACTCGAATTTCTTGACCTTGCGGACCTCGCGCGCCTGGCTCTCGACGTCCATGTTCTTGTGGACCACACCGATGCCGCCCTCCTGGGCCAACGCGATTGCGAGGTTGGACTCGGTGACGGTGTCCATGGCCGCCGACAGCAGTGGAATGTTCAGGTGAATGCGGCTCGTCAGGCGGGTCTGCAGGCTGACATCGCGGGGCAGGACATTGGACTCGGCGGGCACAAGCAGCACGTCATCGAAGGTGAGTGCTTCACTGAGGATGCGCATCGTGGGGTGGGGCTCCGTGTGGTGGGATCGACGCGGCGCGGGCGCGGCGTCACGACGATCAACGATGCGGCCACATTATACCCTGCGCCGGACCCGGATGCGCGCGCACTCGAACCGGCATTTCGCTACACTGCGGCGCGTGAACACCCACGCCCCACTGACTCGCACGGCGCGCGACGTCTACACCGTCAGTCGCCTCAACCGCACCGTGCGCGAGCTGGTCGAGCTCACGCTCGGCGTGATCTGGGTCGAGGGTGAAATCAGCAACCTCAGTCGCCCGGCGTCCGGCCACCAGTACTTCTCGCTGAAGGACGCCAGGGCGCAGGTGCGCTGCGCCTTCTTCAAACAGCGCGCGCGGCTGTCTCGGGTCGCGCTCGAGCCGGGCAAGCAGGTGCTCGTGCGGGCCCGCGCCTCGGTGTACGAACCGCGCGGTGACTACCAGCTCATCGTCGAGAGTGTCGAGCTCGCCGGCGACGGGCTGTTGCAGCAACGCTACCAGGAGAACCTCCAACGGCTGAACGCCGAGGGCCTGTTCGATGCGGGTCGGAAGCGGGCCCTGCCGCCTTTCCCGAAGCAGATCGGCGTTGTGACGTCCGCCACCGGCGCGGCCGTGCGCGATGTCGTCGACGTGCTGCGCCGCCGCTACCCGCTGGCCCCGGTCACCGTCTACCCCACAGCCGTACAGGGTGATCGCGCGGTGCCGGGCATCGTCGCCGCCATCGGGCTCGCCAACGACCACGCCGAGGTCGACGTGCTGCTGATCGTGCGTGGCGGCGGGTCACTCGAGGACCTCTGGGCGTTCAACGACGAAGCGGTGGTCCGCGCCGTGGCCGACAGCGTGATCCCGACGGTCAGCGGCGTGGGCCACGAGGTCGACACGACCCTCTGTGACCTCGCCGCCGACACGCGAGCCCCGACCCCCTCAGCCGCAGCCGAGCTCGTGAGCCCGCCCCTTGATCAGCTGATCAGCCGGTTGGCCAGCTGCAGCCGGCGCCTGAACCGCAGCATGCAACAGCGCACGGCGCGTGCGCGTGACGGTCTCGGCCGACTCCACGCGCGCCTCGCGCGGCAGCAGCCGGAACGCCAGCTCGAAACCGCGCAACAGCGGCTCGATCTCGCCCGTGTGCGCCTCGACCGTGCGATTACCGCGCAGTTGAGCCGACACGAAACGGCCTTGCGCGCACAGACCCGTCGCCTGCGCGCGCAGTCACCCGCACGGCAACTGGCAACCCAGCGCACGACCCTCCGCCGCGTCAGCGCCCAACTCGCCCAGGCCATCCGCCACCGCGTGCAGGATGCCGAACGGCTGTTGGGCACGCAGACACGGGCACTTGACGCCGTCAGCCCGCTGGCGACGCTCGAGCGCGGCTACGCGGTCGTCAGGCGCGCCGCCGACGGCCACGTCGTGCTGGACGCTGCGCACGTCAACCCGGGCGAGCGGCTTCGCATCACGTTGCGCGAGGGTGAATTGCACGCCGATGCAAGCGACCCTGTTGAGGGGTAAGCTGAGGCGCGTTCCACCGACACACGAGGTTCAACGTGGCATCATTCAAGCCCCTCGACGACGCCTTCGCCGTCAGTGCTCAGATCAGCCTTGACGACGTCCACACCGCAGCACAACAGGGTTTCAAGCACATCATCTGCAACCGCCCTGACAACGAAGACCCGGGCCAGCCGGATTTTGCCGAGATCAGTGCTGCCGCGTCGAAGCTCGGTCTCACGTCGCACCACATCCCGTTCGACAACACAAGCCTGTCGCCTGCTGTCATCGACACGATGCAGGACACACTCGCCACGCTCGACGGCCCGGTGCTGGCCTATTGCAGATCCGGCACGCGCTGCAGCATCGCCTGGAGCGCGCTGCAACGGCGTGCCGGGCGGGACAGGGGCGAGATCGAGGCAAGCACCACGGCCGCTGGCTATGCACTCGAGCCACAACGCGGTGTGATCGACGCCCTCGCCGAGTGAGCGGCTTTCGTTTGCACGGAAACACCCCGCCGGTCGGTGGGCCAGCGCAGCCGTTTTTGCTTTGCAATTCGGTGCTGATCATGCTATCAAGTCCGGCTTGATTTAGCGGGGAGGCACTCACGCATGGCCGCAAAGAAAAAAGCCGCCGCGAAGAAAGCGACTGCAAGCGCGAAACGGACGGCGAAGGCAGCGTCGGCAACACCGTCGGACAGCGGCGCGAAACGGGCTGCTGCGCCGACGAAAGAGACCGCTGCGGCCAAGAAGACGGCTGCCAAGAAGACGGCTGCGGCCAAGAAAACGGCTGCCAAAAAAACGGCTGCGAAGAAGACTGCCGCGAAGACAACAGCTGCGAAAAGGACTGCCGCGAAGAAAAAGGCAGCCAAGAAGACCTCGGCCAAAAAGGCTGCCAGCACAAAAAAAACCGCCACCGTGAGCAAGGCCCCGGTGGTGAAGGCCAAAAAGACCGCGTCTGCTACAAAAAAGGCGAAAGCTGCCGACACAGGCGCCGCAGCGGCACCCAAATCGCCGCCCAAACCGACACCCCGAAAAACGACCAAGACCGACACTGTGCCCACTGCCTCACAACCGACCGACAACCTCGACGACTACATGAATGCCGAGCAATCCGAGCACTTCCGCTCGAAACTGCTCGAATGGAAGCGCCAGCTCATGGAAGAGGTCGACCGCACCGTCGACCACATGAAGGACGACGCAACCAATTTTCCGGACCCGAACGACCGCGCCACACAGGAAGAGGAGTTCAGCCTGGAACTGCGCACACGCGACCGCGAGCGCAAGTTGATCAAGAAAATCGACGATTCGCTGCGGGACATCGACAGCGGCGACTACGGTTATTGCGAGAGCTGCGGCATCGAGATCGGCGTAGCCCGCCTCGAAGCCCGCCCGACCGCGACGCTGTGCATCGACTGCAAGACGATGGAAGAAATCCGCGAGCGTCAGTCGGCCTGACCTGCCCCACCGCGCCGTGACCCCCACCGGGCGGTTCGCACCGTCACCGTCCGGGCCGCTGCACGCCGGCTCCCTGCTGGCAGCACTCGCAAGCTACGTGGACGCGCGCCAGCGCGGGGGCCGCTGGTTTGTCCGCATTGACGATCTCGACCCGGCCCGCAGCAGTCCGGATGCGACACGCGATATCCTGTGCTGCCTCGCGGCACACGGCCTGCACCACGACGGGCCCGTGCGCCACGCCTCTGCACAGCGCGACCGCCATCAACAGACCCTCGACACGCTCTGGCAAGGCGGACACGTGTACGCGTGCCGCTGCAGTCGCGCGGTGTTGCGTGCGCGTGCTGACGACGTGGGTCACACGCGCTACGTCGGCACCTGCCGGTCGCTCGACCTGCCTCGCACCGGCCACGCCGCCCGCCTACGGGTCGACGCCACCCCGGCGCAGTGGTGCGATGCCCTGGGCCGGCAGCTGTTCGAGCGGGTCGACGCGGCCGTCGCCGACTTCGCGGTGCAGCGGCGCGACGGGGTGATCGCCTACCAGTTGGCTGTGGTTGTTGACGACGCCATCGAACGGGTGACCGACGTGGTACGCGGCGCCGACCTGCTCGACAACACCGGTCGCCAGGTGTACCTGCACCGCGTCCTGGGACTCGCCACACCACGCTACCTGCATGTCGCCGTGGTGCATAGCAGCGATGGCCGCAAGCTCAGCAAATCGAACGGGGCCAGTGCTGTCGACCCGAACACAGCGCTGGCAAACCTCCGTTCAGCCTGGCAGCGACTCGGCCAGGCGCCGCCGCCGGCCGACCTCCGGGACACCGACGCCTTTCTCGTCTGGGCCACGGCCCACTGGCAGCGCGAGCGGGCCGCGTGCGACCGCGTTCCACCAGCCTGATTGCTGCACCGATTTGACGGAATCACGCGCAGAGCGTTACCTTGAGTAACAACGCGCGAGGATCCCGTGGCCCCTCAGTCCCCCGAACCCAGCCCGCCGCGCGGGCGGCTTGACTATACCCTGCTGGCAGTTGCGCTCGGGGTTTTGCTGTTCAATTCGCCGCTTTTCGCCTGGTGGACGGCGGTGAAACCACCGTGGTTCCTGCCCTATCTGTTCTGGGGACTGTTGATTCTCGCCATTGCGTTGTGTCAATTCGGAACACGGCGCGATGATTAGCCTCTGGGTGTTGGTCGGCACGGCCGTCGGCTACCTGGGTGTTCTCTTCCTGATCGCCTGGGCAGCCGACAACGGCTTGATCCCGCGGTGGGTCATCCGCCACCCGATCACCTACACCCTGTCGCTGGGGGTGTACGCGACCTCCTGGACCTACTACGGCAGTGTCGGGTTCGCCCGCAGCGAGGGGATCGGCTTTCTGACGATCTACCTCGGGCTTACGCTCGCCTTCGCCGCCACGCCGTTCCTGCTGCAACCGATCCTGCGGCTGGTGCGCGAGTACCAGCTCTCGTCGTTGGCCGACCTGCTCGCCTTCCGCTTTCGCGGGCGGGTGACCGGCGCGCTGGTGACCGGGCTCATGTTGATCGGCCTGATCCCGTACCTGTCACTGCAGGTCCGTGCGATCACGCAATCGACCAACCTGCTGGTGGCGGACACCGAGAGCGACCTCATGGCAATCGCGTTCTGCGCGACCCTGGTGGTGTTTACCGTGCTGTTCGGCGCCCGGCACCTGACACCGCGCGAGCGCCACGCCGGACTGGTGGCGGCAATCGCGTTCGAGAGCGCGGTCAAACTCATCGCGCTGCTGTCGGTCGGCGCGTTCGCCTGGTTCGGGGTGTTCGGTGGCGGGCAACTGGGCGAGTGGCTCGCGGCCAACCCCGAGGCACTGGCCAGCCTCTACGAGCCGGTCGCCGAAAGCTCCTGGACCAGCCTCATGGTGCTGTCATTTTGCGCGGCCTTTCTGCTGCCCCGGCAGTTCCACATGATGTTCACCGAGAACGACAACCCGCGGTCGTTGCACATCGCGTCCTTCGCGTTTCCGCTGTACCTGCTGCTGTTGAATCTCCCGATCATCCCGATCCTCTGGGCCGGCCAGCACCTGGTGCCCGGCACCCCGGCAGACATGTACGTGCTCGCGATCACACGTCACGCCCAGGGTGACTGGCTGACCGTGCTGGCCTTTGTCGGTGGCATCTCGGCCGCCAGCGCGATGATCATCGTGACCACGCTGTCGCTGTCGGCCATGTGCATGACCCACTGGTTTCTGCCCGCGGGCCTGCGCCGCGCCAACCTCCGACTCGACCTGCACCGCAGCATCCTCTGGGGACGCCGGTGCCTGATTGCGTTGATCATGCTGCTGACCTACGGCTTTTACCGCATCATCGAGCTCAACGCCGGGCTCGCGCAGATGGGCTTGATCAGTTTCGTTGCCGTGGCCCAGTTTCTCCCAGGCGTGTTGGCCCTGCTGTTCTGGTCGCGCGCGACCCAGGAAGGCTTCCTGCTCGGCCTCGCCGGCGGCGCGGCGGTGTGGTTCGGCACCCTGATCCTGCCGCTGGTGACTCACATCGATCTGCTCGACCAGCCGCTGTTGGTGCAACAGTTGATCGGCGGCGGCCAGACGGTCTGGTCCGACGCCACCTTCTGGAGTCTGACGGTCAACGGCACGCTGCTGGTGATCGGCTCCCTGCTGACACGCCCGACACTGCCCGAGATCGAGGCCGCCGAGATCTGTGTGAGCAACATGGAGCGCCCATTGACCGGCACCGTCGCCGCTCTGTCGCCCGACCAGTTCGAACGCCAGTTGAGCAACGTCATGGGGCGCAAGGCCGCGCGTCGCGAGGTCGAGACAGCGATGTCGGAGTTGCAACTGAACGCCAAGACAATCACACCGACGCAGCTCCGGCAGCTGCGAGAACGCATCGAGCGCAACCTCTCGGGATTGCTTGGGCCGGTGTTGGCACGGCTCATCGTCGACGATCGTTTGCTGTTGAAACAGCGCACCCACGAGGCGCTGTCCGACAGCATGCGCTTCATGGAGGGCCACCTCGAGCAGTCGCGCACACAGCTGCGCGGCGCGATGCGGCAACTCGACGACCTGCGCCGCTACCACCGCGACGTGCTGCGCGAGCTGCCGATAGGCGTCTGTTCACTTGACGGCCAGGGCACCATCGTGATCTGGAATTCGGCGATGAAGCAAATCACCGGCATCGAGGCCGTGCTCGCCGAGGGCCGCATTCCCGCCACCCTGCCCGCCCCCTGGAACACCGTGCTCACCGGCTTTGTCGCCGGCACTGACACGCAACGCAGCGAGCGGCTCAGTGGCGACGCCGACACACACCGCTCGATCAATCTGCACAAGTCGAGCATTGAAACCAGCATGGACGCGCCCCAGGCGCGCAACGGCCTCGTGATCCTAGTCGAGGACCGCACCGCCGTCGAAACGCTGGAGGCCGAGTTGGCGCACTCCGAACGGCTCGCCTCGATCGGCCGCTTTGCCGCCGGGGTCGCACACGAGATCGGCAACCCGCTGACCGGCATCGACAGCATTGCGCAGAACCTCGCCTACGAGGACTCGCGTTCGGCAATCGAACAGGCGAGTGAGGACATCGTCACCCAGACACGCCGAATCGGTGCCATCGTGAAGTCGTTGCTGGCTTTTTCGCGTGGCGACCCCCTGGCCCCGCTCGATCGCCAGACCTTCGAGCTGCAGGCCTGCATCGACGAGGCCTGCGCCCTGGTCGCGCTCGACGAGCGCGCCCGCACGCGACACGTCCAGGTGAGCTGCCCACGCGGCCTGGAGCTGACCGGCGACCCGCAGAAAATCATGCAGGTCATCGTCAACCTGCTGAGCAACGCGTGCGATGCCTCAGACCCCGGTGACGAGATCCGCATCGACGTGCGGCAGCATGGCAACCATGCCCTGATTTCAGTCGTCGACCAGGGTTGCGGTATCGACCCCGCCCACACTAAGCGTCTGTTCGAACCCTTCTTCACGACCAAACACGCCAACCGCGGCACCGGGCTCGGGCTGCCACTGGTGCACGCGATCGTCAACGAACACGGCGGGAAGGTCTCAGTTCAAAGCACGCGCGGGGCCGGTACGACCTTCCGCGTCACCTTGCCCATGCCCCACACACAACTCACACGCCTGCACGCCTCATGAGCCGACTGTTGATCATCGACGACGAATCCGTCATCAGAAAGGCGCTGCGCCGCTTCTTTGAACGGTCCGGTTTCGACGTGGAAGTCTGCGGCTCGATCGAGGACGCCTCCGCACTGCCGCTGGCGAGCTTCGACATCATCATCAGCGACCTGCGGCTGCCCGGCGAGCCCGGCACCGCCATCCTGAAGTTGGTGGACAAGGTCCCGGTCATCATCATGACCAGCTACGCCAGTGTGCGCTCCGCCGTCGACGCGATCCGCGAGGGCGCGATCGACTACATCAGCAAGCCTTTCGACCACGAAGAGTTGCTGTTGCTGGTCGAGCGCACGCTCGCGGTCGGCCGCGATCGGCGGCAACGGTCCGCCCTCGAACACGACATCGCGCGGGACTACCCAAGCGATTCGCTGATCGGCGACAGCGACGCCATGCGCACCGCGGTCAACCACATGGAGAAAGTCGCACCGATCGACATGCCGGTGTTGATCTCGGGCGAGTCCGGTACCGGCAAGGAGCTGTTCGCGCGTGCCATCCACAACCGCAGCACACGCCGGCACGGGCCCTTCGTGACCGTGAACTGCGGCGCCGGTGGCGACGGCATGATCGAGGAGAGCCTGTTCGGCCGCGAGACCGGCGACGGGAACGGGCAGTCAGCGGCAAAGCAGGGCCTCGCTGAAGCCGCCAACGGCGGTACCCTGTTTCTCTCGGCGGTCGACGCCCTGCCCGCCGATGCCCAGGCGCGCCTGCTGCAGCTGCTGCGCCACGGTGATGTGCGGCCGATCGGGGCGAGCTACACCCGCAAGGTAGACGTGCGCATCCTCGCGTCGACCCGCTTCGACCTGTCCAACGCGGCGGCGGAAAACCGCTTCGACACGGCGCTGCTCTACACCCTGCGTGTGGTCGAGATCACCCTGCCGCCACTGCGCGATCGGCGGACGGACGTGCCGGTGCTCGCGCACCACTTTCTGCGCCGATCGGCCGAGCGGCTCAACCGCCAGCTCGACGGATTCGAGCCCGAGGCCTTGAGCGCGCTGAACGCCTACCACTGGCCAGGCAACGTGCGCGAACTCGGCAACGCGGTCGAGCGCGCCGCGATCCTCAGCGACGGCCCGCACGTGCTCGCCAGCCAGTTGGCCCTGGACGCGCAGGTCAGCACGCCACCGGCGGCCGACCTGAGCCTTGACGACTACTTTCGGCACTTCGTCGAAACCCACCAACAGCAACTCACCGAGACCGAGTTGGCGGCTCGGCTGGGGATCAGCCGCAAGGCCCTGTGGGAACGGCGTCAGCGTATGGGAATACCACGCCAGCGCGGCAACGCTGTTTAGTTTGGTAACAGTTTCGGCCAAAGCCCGTTCTCACATGCGGACCTCCAATCAGAACGTGCTGATTTCTCTCGGAAAATGGTTCGAATGACACACAAGGTGCAGACAGGAATAATAGTTCCAGGGACGCTACCCCGTTGATTGCCACAGGAGACCCGCGCATGTCTGACGAGACGCTCTACCCGGTGCCAGCCGATTTCGGCGACGGCAACACCCTGACGCCCGCCGACTACGACCGCATGTACACCGAGTCGGTCGAAGACCCGGAAGGCTTCTGGGCCGGTCAGGCCAATGCGTTTCTGACCCTGAGCAAGCCCTGGGACACGGTGCTCGAGTGGGACTACCACACCGCCCATATCCGGTGGTTCGAGGGCGCCGAGCTCAACGTATCGGAGAACTGCCTCGACCGTCACCTAGCCACGCGCGGCGACCAGACGGCCATCATCTGGGAGGGCGACGACCCGGCCGACAGTCAGCACATCAGCTACCGCGACCTGCACGCTGCGGTGTGCAAGTTTGCCAACGGTATGAAATCGCTCGGTGTCGAGCGCGGCGACCGGGTCTGCATCTACATGCCGATGATCTCGGAGGCCGCGGTGGCCATGCTGGCCTGCACGCGGATCGGTGCGATCCACTCGATCGTCTTTGGCGGCTTCTCGCCCGACGCCCTGCGCGACCGCATCCTCGACGCCGAGTGCAAATTGGTCATCACCGCGGACGAGGGTCTGCGAGGTGGCAAGGCCGTGCCGTTGAAATCCAACGCGGACATCGCCGTCGGCGGCGCGGACTGCGTGCAGCATGTTGTCGTCGTCAAGCGCACCGGTGGCAGTGTCGGCTTCGAGGCGCCGCGCGACGTCTGGTACCACGAACTGGTCGATGCGGCGAGCGCCGACTGCGCCCCCGAGCAGATGGGCGCCGAGGACCCGATGTTCATCCTCTACACCTCGGGCTCCACCGGCAAGCCCAAAGGCGTATTGCACACCACGGCAGGCTACCTGCTGCAAGCCGCCACCACGCACAAGTACACCTTCGACTACCGCGACGGTGAGGTGTTCTGGTGCACGGCCGACGTCGGCTGGGTCACCGGCCACAGCTACATCGTCTACGGCCCGCTTGCCAACGGCGCCACCACCCTGATGTTCGAAGGTGTGCCCAACTACCCGACTGTCAGCCGGTTCTGGGAAGTCTGTGACAAGCACAACGTTGCAACCTTCTACACCGCGCCGACTGCCATCCGCGCGCTCATGGCCCACGGCGACGCGCCGGTCAAGAAAACCGCGCGCTCCAGCCTGCGGCTGCTCGGCACGGTCGGCGAACCGATCAACCCCGAAGCCTGGGAGTGGTACCACAAGGTGGTCGGCGACAGCCGCTGCCCGATCGTCGACACCTGGTGGCAGACCGAGACTGGCGGCCACCTGATCACGCCGCTGCCGGGCGCGATCGACCTGAAGCCAGGCTCGGCGACCAAGCCCTTCTTCGGCGTGCAGCCGGTGCTGCTCGACGACCAGGGCAACGAACTGCCGGACACCGGCGAACAGGCCGGTGTGCTAGCGATCAAGCACCCGTGGCCCGGCCAGATGCGCAGCATCTACGGCAACCACAAGCGCTTCCACGAAACCTATTTCCAGATGTACCCGGGCTACTACTTCAGCGGCGACGGGGCGCGGCGCGATGCCGACGGTTACTGGTGGATCACCGGCCGCGTGGACGACGTGATCAACGTCTCCGGCCACCGCATGGGCACCGCTGAAATCGAGTCGGCGCTGGTGCTGCACGACGCGGTCGCCGAGTCCGCCGTGGTCGGATTCCCGCACGACATCAAGGGCCAGGGCATCTACGCCTACGTCACCCTGATGGCCGGTGTCGAGGCGACCGACGCGCTGCGCGCCGACCTGGTCAAGCACGTGCGCAAGGAGATTGGTCCGATTGCCACGCCGGACGTGTTGCAGTGGGCACCGGGTCTCCCCAAGACCCGCTCGGGCAAGATCATGCGGCGCATCCTCCGAAAGATCGCGCACAACGAGATCGACAGTCTGGGCGACACGTCAACCCTCGCCGACCCGGCTGTGGTCGAGGACCTGATCGAGAACCGCGCACAAGGCTGAGGCCCGCGCGCACAGGAAAAAAACCCGGCCAATGGCCGGGTTTTTCGTGTGTCAGCCGGCGAGTCGCCGCCAGGTGTCGACCACCGTGTCGGGGTTGAGCGACACGCTCTCGATCCCCTCAGACTGCAGCCACTGTGCAAAATCGGCGTGGTCGGAGGGTCCTTGTCCACAGATGCCGACGTACTTGCCGCGGCGCAGACAGGCCTGAATGGCCATCGACAACATGGCCTTGACCGCCGGATCGCGTTCATCGAACTGTTCGGCGACCAGTTCGGAGTCACGGTCCAGCCCGAGGGTCAACTGGGTCAGGTCGTTGGAGCCGATCGAGAAGCCGTCAAACAGGTCCAGGAAGGCATCGGCGAGCACAGCGTTGGTCGGCAGCTCGCACATCATGACCACGCGCAACCCGTTCTCGCCTTTGCGCAGCCCTTGCGCAGCCATCACATCGAGCACGCGCTGACCCTCGGCCACGGTGCGCACGAACGGCACCATGAGTTCGACGTTGCTGAAGCCCATGTCCTCCCGCACACGCTTCATCGCCTCGCACTCCATGTGGAAGCAGGCCCGGAAGGCCGGTGCCACGTAGCGCGCGGCGCCGCGGAAACC
This sequence comes from Pseudomonadota bacterium, assembly GCA_039196715.1. Classification (NCBI taxonomy): domain Bacteria; kingdom Pseudomonadati; phylum Pseudomonadota; species Pseudomonadota bacterium. The sequence continues at coordinate 39,173 of JBCCUP010000019.1, read as the reverse complement.
CAGCATCGGGTTTTCCTCTTCGGGTTCGAAGACGTCGCCGGCGATCAGCTTGCGGTACTCGTTGGATTTGAAATCCGACAGCCGCACGATGACCTTGCGCGGCCAGAACGCCGCCGCAATCGACGCCACGCCCTCGGCCAGCTTGCTGACGAAGAAGTCTCGCGGGTCGCGGTAGCCCGCGGCGCAGGCCAGCACCTGTGAACGCGTCGCGTCGTCGAGTTTCCCGGGCTCGAGCACCGCCTTGGGGTGCACCCCGATCATGTTGTTGATGATGAATTCGAGCCGCGCCAGGCCGACGCCGTGGTTCGGCAGCTGGCCGAACTGGAACGCCAGCTCCGGGTTGCCGATGTTCATCATGACCTTGAGGTCGATCTCGGGCAGTTCGCCGGTGCTCTGGGTCGTGATCTCGACGTGTTGGCGGTCGGCGTAGACGTTGCCGGTGTCGCCCTCGGCGCAGGACACGGTCACGATGCGGCCGTCCTCGAGCCGATCGGTCGCGTCACCGCAGCCGACCACCGCCGGGATGCCGAGTTCGCGCGCGATGATCGCAGCGTGACACGTGCGGCCACCGCGGTTGGTGACGATGGCGGCAGCGCGTTTCATCACCGGCTCCCAGTTGGGGTCGGTCATGTCGGTGACGAGAACATCACCGACCTCGACGCGGTCCATCTCGGAGGCGTCCTTGACCAGCCGCACCGGGCCGATGCCGATCTTCTGGCCGATCGCACGCCCCTCGGTGAGCAACTCGCCGGTGGTCTTGAGTGCGTAGCGCTCCGTCGTGCCGACGGTCTCGCGGCTTTTGACCGTCTCGGGACGCGCTTGCAGAATGAAGAGTTCGCCGGTGCGGCCGTCCAGTCCCCACTCGATGTCCATCGGACGGTCGTAGTGGCGCTCGATCGTCACCGCGTACCGCGCGAGCTGCTCGACCTGCGCATCGGTCAGTGAAAAGGCCTGCTGCTCGGCGGGTGTCACGTCGACGGTCTGCACCGAGTGTCCCGCGCTGGTGTCGTCGGTGAACACCATCTTGTGCTGCTTGCTGCCGAGGTTCCGGCGCACGATCGCGTGGCGACCCTGGGCCAGCATCGGCTTGTGCACGTAATACTCATCCGGGTTGACCGCACCCTGCACCACGGTCTCGCCGAGGCCGTAGCTCGAGGTGATGAACACCACGTCCTGGAAACCCGATTCGGTGTCGAGTGTGAACATGACGCCAGCGGCGCCGGTGTCGGAGCGCACCATCTGCTGTACACCGGCCGACAACGCCACCTGGCTGTGGTCGAATCCCTGGTGAACGCGGTAGCTGATGGCGCGGTCGTTGTAGAGCGAGGCGAACACGTGGTGAATGGCCTCCACCACATTGTCCTCGCCGACGATGTTGAGAAAACTCTCCTGCTGGCCGGCGAACGACGCATCGGGCAGGTCTTCCGCCGTTGCGGACGAGCGCACGGCGACGCTCAGGGTCGGGTCGGCTGTCACCATCTCGCGGTAAGCCGAGCGGATGGCGTGGTCGAGCGTCTCGGGAAACGGGGTGCGCATGATCCAGTCGCGAATCTCGCCGCCGGTGCGCGCGAGCGCAGTCACATCGTCCGGGTCCAGGGCGTTCAGCGCCTGATCGATGCGCTGATCCAGGCCGTCGGTGGCGAGAAACTCGCGGTAGGCCGCCGCCGTGGTGGCAAACCCGCCCGGCACCCGGACGCCGGTGCTCGCGAGCTGGCTGATCATCTCGCCCAGCGAGGCGTTCTTGCCCCCGACCGCCTCGACATCGGTCATGCGGAGGTCGCGGAAATCCGTGGTGTAGTCAGACTGAGCCATGGGCGCTATCCCGATTTGAGGCCACAGACGGGGCCGATTCGTGAAAAAGGTGGCACAACTCTATAACGGGTCACGGGGATTATCGGTGACCGTGTCTACAATTTGAAACATTCTTCGCGCAGGGTGAGGACAGCATGGGTTGGACGACGCGAACCGTGTTCTACGTCTCGGACAGCACCGGTATCACCGCCCAGACCCTCGGTCACAGCCTGATGTCACAGTTCGAGGCGATCGAGACCCACGCGGTGGTGGTGTCCTTCGTGACCGGACGGGAACAGGCTGAAGCCTGCGTTGCCCGGATTCGGGCGGCGGCCGAGACCTCCGTTCACCGCCCGCTGGTGTTTTCCACGCTGGTGGACAAGGACATCGCCGCGGTCATCGATCAGGCCGACGCCTTGCACATGGACCTGTTCCGCAGTTTCCTGACACCGCTCGAGCGTGAGCTCGGCATGAAGTCGACGCACTATGTCGGCCGTTCCCACGCCACCGTCGACACTTCGCAGTACATTCGGCGCATGGACGCGGTGAACTACACGCTGCAGCACGACGACGGCCAGAGCCACCAACACCTCGACCACGCAGAGGTGATCCTGGTCGGCGTGAGCCGAAGCGGCAAGACGCCGACCAGCCTCTACCTCGCCATGCACTACGGCATTTACGCCGCGAACTACCCGCTGATCCCGGAGGATTTCGAGCGCGATGCCCTGCCCGGGGTGCTCGAATCCCACACGAACCTGCTGGTCGGCCTGACCATCGACCCGGCGCGACTGTCGTCCATCCGCAGCGAACGGCGCCCGAACTCACGTTACGCCGCGCTGGCGTCGTGCCGTGCCGAGACGGTGGCCGCCGAACGCCTGATGAGCCGCCACGCAATTCCGTGGCTCGACTCCACCGCGAAGTCGATCGAAGAACTCTCTGCCGAGATCGTGCAGCTGCGCGAGTTGGACGCGCCGCTGCTGTAGGCCGCATCAGCGACCGGCTTCGAGTGCAGCGATGCGCTGGTCGAGCGGCGGGTGTGTCGAGGCGAGTTTCTGCATCAGGCTGCCACGGCCACCCAGAATGCCGAACGCGGCCATGCTGTCCGGCAGGCCCTCGGGATCGTGCACCCGTTGCAACGCCTTGAGCGCGTTGATCATGCCCTGACGCGACGCGAGTTCGGCACCGGCGCGGTCGGCGACAAACTCCCGGCGGCGCGAGAACCACGCGGCAATGAAACTCGCGAGGATGCCGAGCACGAACTCTGCGACCAGACTGACGAGCATGTACACCATGTAGTTGCCGCGCTGGCCGTCCCGTCCGCCACTGGCGATCTGGCCGATGATGCGCGCGAAAAAAATGACAAAGGTGTTCAACACGCCCTGGATCAGGCCCATGGTGACCATGTCACCGTTCGCCGCGTGGCCGACCTCGTGGCCGAGCACTGCCTCGACTTCGTCGCGTTGCATGTGCTGCAGCAAGCCGGTGCTGACCGCGATCAGCGAATTGTTGCGGTTCATGCCCGTGGCGAAGGCGTTGGGCTGAGGCGAATCGAAGATACCGACTTCGGGTTTGCCGATGCCGGCCTGCTCGGCCTGCCGGTAGACCGTGTCGCGCAGCCAGCGCTCGGTCTCGTTCGCCGGCTGCTCGATCACGTGCACCCCCATACCGCGCTTGGCCAGGGTCTTCGACATGGCCAGCGAGATGAACGAGCCTGCGAAGCCGGCGATCAGTGCGAAGAGGAACAGGCCCTCGTAGTTGCCGGGCCCGAGCATTCGATCGATGCCGAGCAAACGCGAGGTGATGCTGAACACCAGCATCACCGCGGCATTGGTGGCGAGAAACAACACGATGCGCATCATGAGGTCAACCTCGGTGTATCCGGTTGTGCGGGTATCAGCCTAACGTTGGGGCCTCACTGCGGCAAACGCAAGGGACCTTGCCACGCCCTCATTTGCGCTCGACGGTGACCCGCGCCACCTTCTGGAACCCGCGCGGCAATTTGCGGCCACGCTTGCCCGGCTCGCCCAGGTAGTCGTCGAGGTCGCGGAACGACAAGGCCGTGTGTCGCTTGCCTGCAAACAGCTTGAGCACACCGCGCTGCGGCACGACCGCAACCGCACACATCGACTCGGTCCCGGACTTGACCTTCGCCGACGGGATGTTCATCAGCCGCATGCCCTTGCCCTTGCTCATCTCACCGACTTCGGCCAGGTCGAACACCAGCAGGTTGCCCGACGAACTGATGCAGGCCACCCGGTCGGTCCCTGGATCGCCCACCTGAGCGGGGTGCAGCACCGTCGCACCCGCCGGTAGCGAGAGCACGGCCTTGCCGGTCTTGTTGCGGCTCGTGAAGACTTGGATCGTGCTCTGGAACCCGTAGCCCGCGCTGCTCGCGAGCAGGTAGCGGGCGTTGGGGGCACCGTGCAAGGCGGCAACAAAGGTCGCGCCGTCGGGCGATTTCACGTGGCCCGACAGGGGCTCTCCGAGGCTGCGCGCCGACGGCAGACTGTGCGCAGAGATCGCGTAGCTGCGCCCGGTGGAGTCGAGGAACACCGCCGGGTGGTTGCTGCGTGTGCGCGAGTGACTCCGGTAGCCATCTCCGGACTTGTAGTTCAGTGTGACCGGATCGAGCTCGTGGCCCTTGCCCGATCGTATCCAACCGCGCTCGGACAACACGACCGTGATCGGTTCGGCCGGCACCAGGTCGGTGTCGGACATCGCGGCCGCGGCCTCACGCACGACGATCGGCGAGCGACGCGCGTCACCGTAGGTCTCGGCGTCGGCGAGCAGCTCCTTCTTGACCAGCGTCTTGAGCCGACGGTCCGACCCGAGCGTTTTCTCGAGCGACTGCCGCTCGGCCTCGAGCGCCTCCTGCTCCGCGCGGATCTTCATTTCCTCGAGCCGCGCCAGGTGCCGCAGGCGGGTGTCGAGGATGTAGTCAGCCTGAATCTCACTGAGATCGAAGCGGGCCATCAACACGGGTTTGGGTTCGTCCTCGGTGCGGATGATCCGGATCACCTCGTCGAGGTTCAGGAAGGCGATCAGCAGGCCGTCCAACTTGTGCAGCCGCGCCATCACGGCTTCGAGGCGGTGCGTCAGGCGTCGCCGGACGGTCTCGGTGCGAAACACCAGCCATGCGCTGAGCAGCTCGCGCAGGTTGAGCACACCCGGCCGACCGTCGAGCCCGATCACGTTGATGTTGACGCGGTAGTGCTTCTCGAGGTCGGTGGTGGCGAACAGGTGGCGCATCAAGGCATCGGCGTCGACCCGGTTGGTGCGCGGCACGATCACCAGCCGCGTCGGGTTCTCGTGGTCCGACTCGTCGCGCAGGTCCTCCACCAGGGGCAGCTTCTTCGCGTGCATCTGCGCGGCGATCTGCTCGAGCACCTTGGCTGGTGACGCCTGGTGCGGCAGCGCGGTGACGACGATGTCGTTGCCCTCGCGTTCGTACACCGCACGCTGGCGCACCGAGCCGTTGCCGGTCTCGTACAGCCGGGCGATATCCTCCGGCGAACTGATGATTTCGCCGTGCGTCGGGAAATCCGGCCCCTGGATGTGGGTCAGGAGCTCCGCGACGGTGGCGCGCGGCTTTTCGAGCAGGTGCACACAGGCGGCAACCACCTCCCGCAGGTTATGCGGCGGGATGTCGGTCGCCATGCCGACCGCGATACCCGTGGTGCCGTTCAGCAGCACATGCGGCAGGCGCGAGGGCATGACCGCGGGTTCGCTCAAGGTGCCATCGAAGTTCGGCACCCAATCCACCGTCCCCTGGCCGAGCTCCTGCAACAGGGTCTTGGCGAAGGGCGTCAGACGCGCCTCGGTGTAGCGCATTGCGGCAAAGGACTTCGGGTCGTCCGGCGAACCCCAGTTGCCCTGACCGTCCACCAGCGGGTAACGGAAAGAGAACGGCTGGGCCATGAGGACCATGGCTTCGTAACAGGCGGAGTCGCCGTGCGGGTGAAACTTGCCCAGCACGTCGCCGACGGTGCGTGCCGATTTCTTGTATTTCTGTCCGGCCGAGAGCCCGAGTTCGCTCATCGCGTAGATCAGCCGTCGCTGAACCGGCTTCAGCCCGTCACCGAGGTGCGGCAGGGCGCGATCGAGAATCACGTACATCGAGTAGTCGAGGTAGGCTTTCTCGGTGAATTCCCGCAGCGGTTGCTGCTCCGTCTCGTCGAATCCGGTCATGGGTGGGCGGTGTGCGAACTGTGTGCAATGCGGTTCATCATATACCATGGCCTTCAGTTTTCACGGCGCCACCACCCGCAAGCAACCCCATCACATGACAAGTCCGGTTACGCCCACCACCGCACCACCCTACGAGTCGATCGCCGCCTTTCGTGCACACACCCGGGCGCACCAGGACATGCTCGAGTGGTGCGCCAAGCGGATCGACGCGCTCAACGGACACCTGAATGCCCTGCGCGAGGTGCACCACCCGCCGATCAGCGCCAATGAAGGCCCCCTGCGGGGCGTACCCATCACTGTCAAGGACAACATCGGCGTCACGGGCTTCGAGACCTGGGCGGGTACGGCGGCGGCCCTGCCGCCCCGCTGGGCCGAGAGCGGCGAACTGATCGAGCGCCTCGAGGTTGCGGGCGCAGTCGTGACCAGCAAGAGTCACTGCGCGGAATTCGCCTTCGGCGGCAGCGGGTTCAACCCGCACCACGGCACACCGCGCAACCCCTTCGACCCCCACATCCACCGCGCTCCAGGCGGGTCGAGCAGCGGCACCGCCGTCGCTGTGGCGAGCGGCATGGCGTGGATCGGTGTCGGAACCGACACGGGCGGGTCGGTGCGGGTGCCTGCGAGTCTCTGCGGCTGCGTGGGCTTCAGGCCCACCCACGGTCGCTGGCCGACCGACGGCATCCTGCCGCTGAGCCCACTGTTCGACGACCCCGGCATCATCGCGCGGAACGCCGCCGACCTGAGCCTGGTCGCCGCAGCAATCGACCGCGTCAACCCGCGCGCCGCCCTCACGCTCGCCGGCGTGCGCTTCGCCACCGTCCCCGACCAGTTTCTGAGTGCCTGCGACGCCGACGTGCAGACCGCCTGGCGGCGAGCCTGCCGGCGCGCGGGACCCAGTGTCTCGTCGATGGGTGGCGCGGCGCAGCGGCTGCTGCAAGACGCCTTCGAGATGCTCGACAACGGGCCGAACACCGCTGCGAGCAACTGCGCACGCCTGATCGAGGCGGAGTTGCCGGGGTGGCGCGAGCGGCTGACGCCGCACGTGAGCCGTTTGCTGAACGAACACGCCGGTGTGCCGGAGGACATCATCGCCTCGCGCCACGCCCGGGTGCGCGAACTGCGGGCGGAGCAGGCAACGCTGTTCGGCGACGCCGACTTTCTGCTGTGCCCGACCTGTCCGGTGAGCGCACCGGCGGTGGCGATGCTCGACAACGAGAGCTACTACGAGCGCTACAGCAACCTGTTGCTGCGCTACACGGTTTTCCCGAGCCTGTTCGGGTGTTGCGCCGTCAGCCTGCCGATGGGGCGGGACACACACGGCATTCCAATGGGGCTGCAGATCATCGGCCGAGACGACGACGATCAGCGCCTGATCGCCTGCGCACGGACGCTCGAGGCCGCCTTGAATGACACGGCGGCCGACTGAGTTCGCGCTACATCCAGCCCTGAAGGCGGTAGAGCACGACCGCCGCCCACTCGCGCATCGCCACGGCGGTTTTCTGCAGACCGCTGATCTGTGGCAACCAAGCGCCCCAGGGGATGGCCGGTTGCGCCTCGGGTGCGACGGCGTGGGCGCACACCGTGAACCCCGCCTGCTCGAAGGTGCCGCGCGCCCGCGCCATGTGCGCCGCGCTGGTAACCAGCACGATGTCGAGCTCGGTCTCGTGCTGCGCCAGCAACGCAGCCGTAAACGTTGCGTTCTCGAGCGTGTTGCGCGAGCTCGATTCCTCGATCAACCGCACGCCGTCGAAGCGCGCGGCGTGGGGTTGCAGGAACGCCGCCATGGCCGCGGCCTCGGTGAAACGGTCGCTGTGCCGAAAACGGCCACCGCCTGCGAGCACCACCGTGGCGCCCTCGCGCAGCAACGGCACCGCGGCAAACGCTCGGCGCCAGGACAGGTGCGAGAGCTGCTCCGCCGGCAGGTCGACCGGGTAACGGGTGTCGAGGCCTGCACCGAGCACCACCACCGTGTTGCTGCTGGCCGCGTGGCAGGCCCGCAACGGCTGCTGACGTTCGAGTGTCACCAACCAGAGGTTACCGGTCGCCGGTGACGCCACCACCACCAGGCTGAGCGCCAGCGCCGCTTCGCCGAGCCCGGAACGCCCCACGAACCACGCGCGCGCCATCAGCACCACTGCAAGCAGAAACGGCCAGAGCACCGGATCGAGCACGTAGTGCACGTCACGCAGACCCGGCGTCGAGCGACGACAGGTCGTCGTCTGCCGTGCGGTTGAACTTGTGGCCTCGGTGCAGGTTGTAGCGCAGCCACTTGTACAGAAAGCGGTTGAGGGTCCAGCTGCGCTGCAGGTCGCGCACCTCGCGGCGCTCGAGCCGATTGCCGTGAATCAAACCGCTCATCGCCTCGGCCGAGCGCGCGTCGTGGTACACCCGCACGCAGAGGTCGGGTTTATCGACGCGCCCGGACCCAGGCGCGAACTCGTAGCTGAGGTTGACCGTGGTGGTGTAGCGGCTGCGCTCGAGCACACGCAAACGCAAGTCAAGGCAATCGGGCAGCACTGACCAGTACTCCCCCGCGGCCAGCTGAGCCAGATCCGGCACCAGCAGACGCATGTTCAGGTAGTTCTGCTCGTAGAGCGCCATCAGGCGCGTCAGCGGCGCGTGCGCGAGCGGTCGCTCACCGGCCTTGAAATACATGCGCCCCTCGCCGGTTGCCAAACGCCGTCGCCCGCACACGGGCGGAACGCGCCAAACTGCCCTGTTCCAGGATTGGTGGTATCATGGTTGGTTGGATACGTATCACTCCCAAGAGGCCCTTGCCACAGTATGGCAAAAGAAGAACCCATCCAGATGGAAGGCGTCGTCGCCGACACCCTCCCCAACACCATGTTTCGCGTTGAGTTGGAGAATGGCCACCAGGTGACAGCGCACATCTCCGGCAAAATGCGCAAGCACTACATCCGCATCCTCACCGGCGACAAGGTCACGGTCGAGCTGACGCCCTACGATCTCTCCAAGGGGCGCATCGTCTACCGCAGCCGCTGAGAGCACACGTGCACGCCGCGCGCGGCGGTGTGCACCTGCGTGACGGACATCGCCCGCCCCGTCCCGCGACTCAGGCGGGCAGCGACTCGTCGTCGAACGAGAACGACAACTGGCTGTCGTTGCCCACCGACACCGTGACCGTCCCGCCCTTGGCGAGCTTGCCGAACAGGATCTCGTCCGCCAGCGGCCGCTTGATCTTCTCCTGGATGACCCGGCGCATCGGCCGCGCCCCCATGTTCGGATCGAATCCGTGCTCCGCGAGCCACGCCCGCGCCGACTCGTCCACGATCAGCTGGATGTGCTTCTCGGCCAGTTGGCTCTCGAGTTCGATCACGAACTTGTCAACCACGCTGGTGATCACCTTCGCGTCGAGCGCGTCGAACTGCACGATGGCGTCGAGGCGGTTGCGGAACTCCGGTGTGAACGTCCGGTTGATCGCCTCCATGCCGTCGGTCGTGTGGTCCTGCTCCACGAAGCCGAGCGTGCGACGACTGATCGACTCCGCACCGGCGTTGGTGGTCATCACCAGAATGACGTTGCGGAAGTCGGCTTTGCGGCCGTTGTTGTCGGTCAGCGTACCGTGGTCCATCACCTGCAGCAGCAGGTTGAACACCTCAGGGTGCGCTTTTTCGATCTCGTCAAGCAACACCACGGCGTGCGGGTTCTTCAGCACCGCGTCGGTCAGCAGACCGCCCTGGTCGAAACCGACGTAGCCCGGCGGCGCACCGATCAGGCGCGACACGGTGTGCCGTTCCATGTACTCGGACATGTCGAAGCGCACCAGCTCGATGCCCATGACCTGCGCCAACTGGCGTGTGACTTCGGTCTTGCCGACGCCCGTCGGGCCGGCGAAGAGGAAACTGCCAATCGGTTTGTCGACCACACCGAGTCCGGAACGCGCCATCTTGATGGACGTCGCCAGCGTGTCAATGGCCTTGTCCTGCCCGTAGACCAGCAGCTTGAGGTCGCGCTCGAGGGTGCGCAGCTTGTCGAGGTCGGTGCTGGACACGTTCTTCTCGGGGATGCGCGCCATCTTCGCAACGATCGCCTCGACGTCGGACTGGTTGATTTTCTTCTTGCGCTTCGAGGCCGGCTGCAGGCGCCGGTTGGCACCCGCTTCGTCGATCACGTCGATCGCCTTGTCAGGCAGGAAACGGTCGTTGATGTAGCGGTCCGACAACTCCGCCGCCGCGCGCAACGCGTCCGCGGTGTAGGTGACGTCGTGGAAGGTCTCGAAGTTCGGCTTGAGCCCCTTGAGGATGTTGAACGTCTCCTCGACGGACGGCTCCGGCACGTCGATCTTCTGGAAACGGCGCGCGAGCGCCTTGTCCTTTTCGAAGATGCCGCGGAATTCCTGGTAGGTGGTCGAGCCCATGCATTTCAGCTCGCCGGTGGCGAGCATCGGCTTGATCAGGTTTGACGCATCCATCACCCCAACCGAGGCCGCACCGGCGCCGATGATGGTGTGGATCTCGTCGATGAACAGCACCGCATTGGGCTCCTGCTTGATCTGCGCGAGGATGCTCTTGAGGCGCTTCTCGAAGTCGCCGCGGTACTTGGTGCCGGCGACCAGCGCACCAAGATCGAGTGAGTAGATCACCGCCTCAGAGAGCACTTCCGGCACGTCTTCCTCGACGATCTTCTTCGCCAGACCTTCGGCGATGGCGGTCTTGCCGACGCCGGCCTCACCGACCAGCAGCGGGTTGTTCTTGCGCCGGCGGCACAGCACCTGAACGGCGCGCTCGATCTCGTGGTCGCGGCCGATCAGCGGATCGATCGCACCCTCGGCCGCGCGCTGGTTCAGGTTGGTGGCGAACTTCTGCAGCGGCTTCTCCGCCTGGTTCTCGTCGCTGCCGCCGTCGTTGACGGTGGAGTCCTCGTCGTCGCTCTCCTCGTCGCGCGACTTCGAAATGCCGTGCGAGATGAAATTCACCACGTCGAGGCGGGAGATGTTCTGCTTGCCCAGCAGGTAGACGCTGTGGCTGTCCTGTTCGCCAAACACGGCGACCAGCACGTTCTCGCCACTGACTTCCTTCTTGCCAGACGACTGCACGTGAAACACCGCACGTTGCAACACGCGCTGGAAACCGAGCGTCGGCTGGGTGTCGCGCGTGTCACTGTCGTCCAGCAGCGGCGTGTTCTTCTCGATGTAGCTGCGCAACTCCTCGCGCAATTCCTCGACGTGGCCACCGCATGCGCGAATCACTTCGGCGGCCTGCGCGTTATCAATCAACGCCAGCATCAGGTGCTCGACGGTCATGAACTCATAGCGCTGCTCGCGCGCCTTACGAAAGGCCCCGTTCAGGGTTTCCTCGAGTTCTTTGCTCAGCATCGTTAACCTCTAGTTCGGTGTGGTCTTCGCCTGCAACCCGCCTCAGGCTTCTTCCATCTGACACAACAACGGGTGTTGGTTGTCGCGTGCAAACTGATTGACGAGCGTCACCTTGGTCTCGGCGACGTCCCGTGCGTACACGCCACACACGCCCTTCCCTCGCGTGTGCACGTGCAACATGACCTGCGTGGCCGCTTCGCGGTTCATTGCGAAGAACTTTTCGAGCACGAGAACAACAAACTCCATCGGCGTGTAATCGTCGTTGACGAGCACGACCTGATACAGCGGCGGCGGCTTCAATGCCGGTTTGGCTTCCTCGGTGGCGAGGCCACCTTGGTCTTCGTGTTCCTCGCGCCTGCCCATACTCGGATTCCGTGTCTGACTGCCCAGATAGCAGGTTACATGCCGCGCCTTTCCAGCGTATTTCGGCTGGTTTTCGGGTGTCTACATGTCCCCACGAACAGTATAGGTTGGGGCGCCGACGCGGCAAATCAATGCCGCTGCGGACGCGCTGGCGGCAACCGACCCGGGCGGTCGAGGTGATATGCTTCATGCTGACACACGCCCCCCGCTTCCCGTGCCCCCAGCTTACCAACTTGTCGACACGCAACTCGACCTCGACACGCTCGCCGCCACCCTGTCCACCGTGCCCTGGGTCGCCGTCGACACCGAGTTCATGCGGGAGAGCACCTACTACCCCGAGCTCTGTCTGCTGCAGTTGGCCACCGCGGACTGGTGCGCGTTGGTCGACCCGCTCGCCGACGTCGACCTGACTGCGCTCTGGGAAGCGCTCTACCGACCCGAGCTCCGCACCGTGTTCCACGCGGCCTCGCAGGACCTCGAACTGTTTACGTTGCACCGGGGCGCACCGCCATCGGCGGTGTTCGACACGCAGGTCGCTGCGCCGTTGCTCGGCCACGCGGAGGGCATTGGCTACGCGCGTCTGGTCGAGGCAGTGACCGGCGTGGCACTGCCCAAGGACCAGACACGCGCGGATTGGTCCGCGCGCCCGTTGTCCGACAGCGCGCTGCGCTACGCAGCCAACGACGTGGTGTATCTTGCGCAGATCTACCCCGAGATGTCGGCGGCGCTCGAGCGCGCCGGCAGGCTCGACTGGCTGGCACCCGAGTGGGCCGCGCTCGGCGACGTCGAACGCTACCGACGCCCGCCGGACGCGGTCGCGCAGCGGCTCAAGGGCATCGACCGGTTCAACCCGCCACAGCAGGCGCGCGCCCAGGCCCTCGCCATCTGGCGCGAGGCGGAGGCGCAGGCGGCCAACCTGCCACGCGGCTGGGTGCTGAGCGACCAGGCCTTGAACGCCCTGGCGCGCAAGAACCCGACGGACGCCCGCGCACTGGCGCGCCTGCGCGACCTCAAGCCGGCCACCGTGTCCAGCCACGGCACCGCGCTGCTGCGGGTCTTGCGCGAGGCACCGGATGCGCCACGGTATCCGGTCAAACGCCGCCGGAAGTCGGCCGACTCGCTCGCCCAACGCTGCCTGCTCGATGCGCTGGCCGCGCACGTGTCCGTGATTGCGCTCGCGCGCCAGATCCACCCCGACGCCCTGGCTTCACGCGCGCAGTTGGCAAGCTGGCTCGAGAACGGTGATGGCGGTTTCGACACGGCGTGGCGCGATGCGCTGCTCGACGCCCCCCTGCGCGCGGTGCTCAGGGGTTCGGTGTTACTGCAGGTGCGCGACGGTGCTGTCAGCGCGGTGGATGCACAGGGGGGTGCAAGCGGCTGACGCGCGCCCTCAGATCAGAAAACCGGTGGCGAAAGTGGTGACCGAACACGCGATCGCCACCGCTGCACCGATCGACCACGAGCGGCACCGACGGCGCGCAGTCTCATCGGGCGCGAGCTCGGCTTGCGGCAGACCGAATGCCCCGAACTCGGCGCCGAGCATGCTGCCTTCGGCGCCCCGTTCGATGTCGGCCCGCAGGCGTTGTGAGCGAAACACGGCGTACACGCCGCACAACGCAAACGCACACGCCAGCAGCCAGATCAGGGAAGTGGTGTCGCTCATGGTGGGTCGTCAGCCTCGGGGTCTGTGTCGCTCTGCTGAGACTACGCGGGACGGTCCTGGCGATTTGTGGCCTGTGCCGCATTCCCGGGCGAGGCCGCAGCCGAGTTGATACCATGTAGCGCTCCCCGGCCGCCCGAGGCGGACACACACGGACACACCCCGCGCCATGCAGCGACACAAGCATTTCTACGTCTCCTGGGAAGAACTCCACCGTGACACGCGCACGCTGGCGGCACGCCTGCTGCCCGCATCACAGTGGCGCGGCGTGATCGCCATCTCGCGCGGCGGGCTGATCCCGGCCGCGATCATCGCGCGCGAGCTGAACCTTAGGCTGGTCGACACCATTTGCGTTGCCAGCTACGACTACACGGAACAGGGTGACATTCAATTGCTGAAGAACGTTGTGGGCGACCACGACGGCGAGGGCATGCTGCTTGTCGACGACCTCGTCGACACCGGCGCCACGGCGACGTTCGTGCGCGACCTCGTGCCAAAAGCCCGTTTCGTGACCGTGTACGCGAAGCCGGCAGGCCGCGGTACGGTCGACGACTTCATCGAGGAAGTGGGCCAGGACACCTGGATCAACTTCCCCTGGGACATGGCATTGGAACGCAACATTCCGCTGGTCGACCAGGTTGCCGACACCGAACCCACTCCCCTCTGAGCTGCCATACGAGACCCGGCCGTGCGATTGAGTGCCAGCGAATTCCGATCTTCCACCAACAAGCGCGTCTCGCTGTTCGGCATGTCCGGGGTGGGCAAGAGCACACTCGCCAGCCGCCTGCCGCGCGACGCCTGGTTTCACTACTCGGCCGACTACCGCATCGGCACGCGGTACCTCGAGGAGGAGATTCTCGACAACATCAAGAGTCAGTGCATGCGCTTGCCGTTCGTGCGCGACCTGCTGCGCTCGGACTCGATCTACATCCGCAGTAACCTGACGATCGACAACCTTGCGCCGCTGTCGACCTTTCTCGGCAAACTCGGCGACCCGAACCGCGGCGGCCTGTCGCTGCCCGAGTTCCAGCGCCGCCAGGCGCTGCACCACGACGCCGAGACCCAGGCGCTGCTGGACGTGCCGAAGTTCATCGACAAGGCCGCGCGCATCTACGACCTGCCCCACTTTCTCGTCGATGCCGGTGGCAGTGTGTGCGAGCTGGATGCCCCGGAGGTGCTCGACTGCCTGACCGCGTCGAGCGTGGTGCTCTACATCAGGACGAGTGACCAGGACGAAGCCGAGCTGATCGAACGGGCACGGTTGTCGCCCAAGCCGCTCTACTACCGATCGGCGTTTTTGGAGACCCACTTGGCCGAGTACCTGCGCGATCGGCAACACGAGTACATCGCCGAGATCGACCCCGACGATTTCGTGCGTTGGGTGTTTCCGAAGCTCTTTGCCGCGCGGCTGCCACGCTACGAGCAGATCGCCGCCGAGCACGCCTACGCGGTGTCGACGAACGAAGTCCGGGCCGTGCGCGACGAGGCGGATTTCATCGAGCTGGTCTGCACCGCCATCGACCGCCACCCGACCGAGCCGCGCTGACGTGCCCGTCGTCGCCCACAACGCGCTCCCGACCTTTCAGCGTCTGCGCGACGAGGGTTGCGATATCCTCGACCCGGACAGCGCACGGCGCCAGGACATCCGCAGTCTGCATGTCGGCCTGCTCAACATGATGCCCGACGCGGCCATCGAGGCGACCGAGCGACAGTTCCTGCGCCTGATCGACCGCGCCAACCGCGTCGTGCAGATCACCATCCACCCGTTCACCGTCGCCGCACTGCCCCGTGGAGACCGGGCCAGGGCCCACATCGACGCACACTACGAGCCTTTCGACGCGGTGCGCGAACACGGCCTCGACGCGCTGATACTGACCGGCGCGAACGTGACCCAACCTGCGCTCGAACGCGAGGCCTTCTGGCCCGAACTCGCCGCGATCACCGACTGGGCGGCGGAGCACGTGACATCGACGTTGTGCTCGTGTCTCGCGAGCCACGCCGTCTGGCAACACCGCTTCGGCCTGCGCCGGCGCAACCTGCCGTACAAGTGTTGGGGGGTGTTCGAGCACCGTGCCATCGACGCGACGCACCCGCTGGCGCAGACCATCAACACCCGGTTCTCGGTGCCGCACTCGCGCTTCAACGATGTCAGTCGAGACGCGCTTGAGGGGGTCGGTATCCGCGTGCTCACCGAGAGTGCCGAGGCCGGCGTGCTGACGGCAGTCAGTCCGGACGGTTTCCGCTTCGTGTTCATGCAGGGTCACCCGGAGTACGACACCAACAGCCTGCTCAAGGAATACAAGCGCGAGCTCGCGCGCTACGCCAAAGGCGACATTGCCACACCACCGCCGTTCGTGCGCCACGTCTTCGACGACCGGTGCAAGGCGATCCTGACCGAATACGCCGACCGCGTGGCGCACGCACGGACCGCTGGCACGCCCACCCCACCCTTCCCCGAACACCTGATCGAGCCGGCACTCGACAACGTCTGGCGAGACACGGCCAAGGCCATGGTCAGTTCCTGGATCGGCAAGGTGTACCAACTCACCAACGTCGACCCGACCAAGCCGTTTCAGGACGGTGTCGACCCGAACGACCCCCTGGGCCTACGCTGAAGCGGGCGATCAGCGCGCGACGTCGTCGAACAGCGACGCCGCCCAGGCGAGGACACCGGGCCGCCGGGCGCAGTCGAGCACGAACTCCTGCCCGCGCGGCACCGCGTGCAACTCACAGTGGCTACCGCAATCGCGCCAACGCGCTGCCCGTGCGTGGCAACTGAGGCAATCGAGGCCCGCGTCCGTCTCGATCGGCAGGAAGGCGCGCGGCAGGCGCCACTGGCTGCGTGACCAGCCGTCCACCGTGAGTTGCCGCAGCGCCGCCGTGTGGCGCCAGTGTCCGCCGCCGGCGCACCCAATCGCCGTGCCGTCAAGCACCAGGCGCGGTGCGGCGACGAACAGCGCGTTGCCGCCGTTGAAACGGCGCGTGCAGTGAACGTGCGACGCCCAGGGCGCCCCGGGGGGCGCAGCGCGGAGGTCGATGACTTCGCCGACCTGTAACCACCCGAAAAGCAGATGCAGATCCGGCGCACCGGGCACGAAACGCCAGCGGCGCCGATGGCGTTCGGCAGCGCGAAACCAGCCGAAGAACAGAAACAGGTCACCGACACCGACGCCAAGGCGCTCGAGGTGGCCTAATGCCGCACCCGCCTGGCCAAACGCCGGTCGCCAGCCCGTCAGCCGCGGCTGCTGGTCGGCGTCGAGGTCCGGGTCCAGGTGGACGTGCGAGGTTGCGCGCAAGCCCGGGCTCAGCTGCGCGACGAGGGTGGCGACCCGAGGCTCGGATCCGCCGATATCGCGGTAGCGCTGCGCCGACTGTGGGTCCGGGATCGGCAGCGACTGCAGCCGCCCGCCGGGCAGAATCGGGCTCGGCACCCCGCCGGCCGCGCTGTCGAAGCCCTTGCGGCTCAGAACCAGCTTCACTCCGAGGGTGTGTCGGGCAGCAGCGGCAGCAGCGCGTCGAGCGTCCGGATTTCGGCTTCGGCGCGGCCACTGAGCCGCTCGACCGGCTGCCCGCCGCGGTTGATCCAGACCGGTTTGTAGCCAAAGTGCGCCGCGCCCGCCACGTCCCAGGCATTGGAGGACAGGAAACACACCTCGTGCGCGGCGACCCGCATGCGATCACACCCCGTCTGGTACACCACCGGTGCGGGTTTGAACACGCGCAACGGATCGACCGAGACGAGTTCGGCGAGCCACGGGCGAAGCCCGGAGCCGTCCACCGCGGCGTCGAGCCACGCGACGGTGCCGTTTGACAGGATCCCGAGGGGCCAACCGTTGGCGTGCAGCGTCGCGAGCGTCCCGGGCACCTCCGGGTAGGCCGACAAGGTGGTGTAGGCCTCAAGCAACCCCGCGCGCAAGGCCACGGCGTCGGGTTGCGGGTGCGCCGCGAGGGCGTAGTCCAACGCGTCCGCCGTGACCTGCTCGAAATCGGTGTAGTCCTGCATCAGGCTGCGGAGCCAGGTGTACTCGAGCTGTTTCTGTCGCCAGGTGGCCGAAAGCTGCTCGGCCTCGTCGTTCATGCCTGAGCGCAGGCGGGCGACGGCCGAATGCACGTCGAACAGCGTGCCGTAGGCGTCGAACAGGCAGACTCGCGTTGCGTGCAGGGCATCAGACATGGTCACTCTCCACCGGGGGCACCGAGTAGGTGCCAGTTGCATGGGCAAGACAGCGGACGGTGTCGCCAGCGGTGTAGAGGCTCACCTCCCCCACCACCAGGCGCTTGCCAACCTTGAGGGGGTGGGCCACGGCCAGCAGGTCCGCCGGCGCCGGCTTTCGCAGGAAGTTCATGTTCAGGCTGGTCGTCACCGCGAGCGGCTCGAGCCCGACCTGCGCCAGCACCAGGGCATACAGAGCGACGTCTGCGAGTCCCATCATGGTCGGCCCGCTGATCGTGCCGCCGGGGCGCAGCGACTGCGCCGAAAACGGCGCACGCACCACCACGCGGTCCCGCTCCAGGGTGTCGAGCTGCACCCCCATGTCCACTGCAAAGGGCAGTTGCTCGTGCATCAGTCGCTCGAACTGCGCACGGTCGATTCGGCTCAAATCCGGCTCTCCAGGCCCCATCTCGAGCCGCAATATGCCACAGACACCCGGTCCGGCCGTGCCTGTCACCGTTTCAGGAGACGGCCACGGTGATCCAGACCGACAGAAATTTGTGACAGCCCGCGCAAGACGTGCACCGTCGGCTGGCCTTTCACCTGACGGTCAGTAGTATCAAGTTACCCCGCAGGCTGTGGGTCTGGCTGTCGCCCCGGCGCAGCACGCCCCAACCAGCCACGGCACACCCGACACGGACACGCCGTGCCGCGGTGCGTTGGGCGGGGGGTGGCCACGGCGTGACACGCGCGGCCGGGGATGCGCTGCGGCGCGTTGACACCTGAACCAGACGGGAACTGCCCGATGAGCACGACTGAACTCGACCAACACTCTCACACGACGCCCTCGCCTGTCCTGGCCAGCGAGCTGCCGCGGCGCGTGTTCTTCCTGTCATCCGGGTCGGCCGACGCGCCCACCATCGAGTCGCTTCGCGCCGCCGATTGGGACGTCGAAGTCTGCGAGAGCGCCGACGAGGCCAGTACACGCCTCAGTGAGGGCGACTTTCGCGTCGCCGTGGCATCGATCGACGGGTTTTCGTCCGACAGCAACAACGCCTTGCACAAGCTGTTTGCCAACCACGCACTCTACTGGATCGCGATCGTGCCGCCGGTGCTCAAGAGCAACCCGCAATTCGTCGAGACCATCGGCCAGCATTTTCACGATTTCCACACCCACCCGGTCAACGTCGATGCCCTGGCCGGCACCATCGGCCACGCCTTCGGCATGGCGATGTTGCAGCCCACCACGGTGCCTCGGCAGCTCGTCGACCTCGGCGAGGTCAACCTGATTGGCGACTGTCCTGCGATGCACGCGGTGTTGCAGTCGCTGCAACGCGCCGCACGGGTCAACGCCCCGACGCTGATCATGGGCGAGAGCGGCACCGGAAAGTCGATCGCCGCGCGCGCCATCCACGCCCTGTCAGAGCAGTCCGCGAACGAGTACCTCGAGCTCGACTGCTCGCTGATCCCGACCGAGATGTTCGAGATCGAGTTGTTTGGTGAAGAACGCATCACATCTGACGGTGTGCGCCAGGTGTCACGCGTGGGCGTGCTCGAAGCCGCACACGAGAGCACACTGCACCTCGCCAACATCACCAGCCTCAACGCCGATGCCCAGACACGCATCCTGCGTTTTCTCGAGACCGGCAGTTTCTCGCGGGTCAACTCCAGTGCCCGTTTGGACTGCGCGCCACGCCTGGTGGTGTCCACTCAGGACGACATCGAAGCGATGGTCGAGTCCGGCCAGTTCCGCGAGGACCTGTACTACCGCATGCGCGTGCTGTGCGTGTCGCTGCCGCCGCTGCGCGACCGCAACGGCGACCTCGAGCTGCTGGCCGAGCACTTTTTTCGGATCTTCACCGGTGATCGCCGCGGTCGGGTGAAGGGCATTTCCCACGCCGCAATGGCGGCGATGCACCGCTACGCCTGGCCCGGCAACATCCGAGAGCTGCGCAACCGCATCCGACAGGCCATGATCCTGGCCAAGTCGAACCTGATCCAGCCCGCCGACCTCGAGTTCGAAGAGGAGAGCGACACCGGCATCATCAGCCTCGAGAAAGCCCGTATCAAAGCCGAGGGTGACTACATCCGCGTGGCGTTGCACCGTAACTACCACAACGTGACCGAGACCGCGCAGCAACTCGGCGTCTCACGGGTCACCTTGTACCGCTTAATGAAAAAATACCAGATCGACATCGGCACCGAACGCGGCCGCTAGCCACCACGCGCGTGGTCCACACGGCACCACGCGTCCGGGAATCAACACGCAGTCCGACGTCACGGCCCGACGGCTGTCCGAGCCTCCATGGCGTCGGATCGCCGACGCGAGTACGCGGTGCCAGCGCCCCTCGGGTGTCGGAAAGCCGAGGCCGGATTTAGGCGGCTATGCGACGTTTTTACCCGCATCCGACGCCTTGCCAACTCTATAATGCGCTTTTGGCACACGCTATGGGGATCGCACCATGGAACGCGAATCGATGGAGTTCGACGTCGTCATCGTCGGCGCCGGTCCGGCCGGACTCGCCACCGCCTGCAGGTTGATGCAGCTCGCGGAGGAGAACGGCGAGGAGCTGACGGTGGTGTTGCTGGAGAAGGGTTCCGAAGTCGGCGCCCACATCCTCTCCGGCGCCGTGCTCGAACCGACAGCGCTGCAAGAACTCTTCCCTGACTGGGAGGCGCGGGGTGCGCCGTTGAAGACCGCCGTTACCGAAGACGAGGTCTACTTCCTCACCGGTGCGGAGACATCCTTCAAGTCGCCCAATTGGATGGTCCCGGCGCCGATGCACAACCACGGCAACTACATTGTCAGCCTGGGCAACGTGTGCCGCTGGCTCGGTGAGCAGGCCGAGTCCCTCGGCGTCGAGATCTTCCCGGGCTTCGCCGCGGCCGAGGTGTTGTACAACGAGGACGGCAGCGTCAAGGGCGTGGCGACCGGCAACATGGGCGTCAACCGTGAGGGCGAACAAAAGGACAGCTTCGAGCCCGGCATGGAGTTGCACGCCAAGTACACGGTTTTTTGCGAGGGCTGCCGTGGACACCTCGGTAAGGAGCTGATCGCGAAGTACAACCTCAGCGAAGGTCGCACACCGCAGCACTACGGCATCGGCATCAAGGAGCTCTGGGAAGTGCCGGCCGACAAACACAAACCCGGCCTCGTCGTTCACGGTGCCGGATGGCCCCTGTCGGAGAACGGCGCCGCTGGCGGGTTCTTTCTCTACCACCTCGAGGACAATCTCATTTCGGTGGGATTGGTCACTGCGTTGTCTTACGAGAACCCCTACCTCAGTCCTTTCGACGAGTTTCAGCGGCTCAAACATCACCCGGTGCTCAAACAGCACCTTGAGGGCGGTACCCGCACCAGCTACGGCGCGAGGGCGCTGATCAAGGGCGGGTTCAATGCACTGCCACGCATGAGCATGCCCGGGGCGCTGCTGATCGGCTGCGATGCGGGCACCATGAACGACGCCAAGATCAAAGGCAGCCACACGGCGATGAAGTCGGGACTGGTCGCTGCCGAGACCCTGTTCGCGCGCCTCGCAAACGGCGACGCCGGAGGTGCGACAGTGTCGGAGTACGACGAGAACTTCAAGAACAGTTGGGCTGGGCAGGAACTGCGCAGCACGCGGAACTTCAGCGCCGCGATGCACAAGTTTGGCACTTGGCTCGGCGGCGCCTACAACTACATCGATCAGAACGTGTTCAAGGGCAAAATGCCATTCGAGCTCAAGGACACGGAACCGGACCACAGTGTGCTCAAGTCTGCCAGCACTGCGCTCAAGATCGACTACCCCAGGCCGGACGGCGTGATCAGCTTCGACAAGCTGTCCTCGGTTTTTCTTTCCAACACCAACCACGAAGAAGACCAGCCGGTTCACCTGCAATTGCGTGATCCCGACCTGCCCATCCGTGTAAACTTGGAAAAGTGGGCCGAGCCCGCTCAGCGGTACTGCCCGGCCGGGGTGTACGAAGTGGTCGAGGACGGCGGCGAGAAGCGCTTCCAGATCAACGCGCAGAATTGTGTGCACTGCAAGACCTGCGACATCAAGGACCCCAGCCAGAACATCACATGGGTGACCCCTGAAGGGGGCGGCGGCCCCAACTACTCCTCCATGTAGGAACAGCCGTCGTGCGCGGCGCTACGCGCCCGCTGCCAGTCAACGCCGCCGCACACGGCCACACCGGGGCCAACTCGATCGAGTTGGCCCGTCTTTTTTTTAGCCGAAGCCATGAAACTGTCGAACCTCTGTCTCTACCGCCTGATCGAACCGATCGGCCTCAGCCCGGAAGCCCTGGCGGAGGCACTCGCCGACCACACCTGGCAACCCTGTGGCCAGTTCGACGCCGAGACGCTCGGCTGGCACCTGCCCGCAGCCGGCATCCACGATGAGCTGGTACACGCTGCCGAGGGGCGTGTGCTGCTGAACGCCCGGCGCGAAACCAAGCTGCTGCCGGCGAGCGTGTTGCGCGACCACATGCGCTACGCGATCAGCGACTTCGAGGACCAACACGGCCGCAAGATGGGCAAAAACGAACGCGAGACACTCCGCGAACGAGTGACCCTCGAGCTGCTGCCGCGCGCCTTCACCCGCCACGCTGACATCTCCGTGCTGATCGACGATCGGCGCGGCTGGCTGCTGGTCGACAGCGCCAGTGTCGTGCGCGCCGAGGCCGTCACGGGGCTGTTGCGCGACGCCCTCGGCAGCCTGCGGATCCGTCCGCCCGAGCCCACATCGGACCCCGTTGAGCACATGACCCGCTGGCTCGCGCGTCCGGGCGGCCTGCCCCGCCACTTCGCACTCGGTGACGAGTGCGAGCTGACCGACCCCGACGCCGGGGCGGTCGCGCGCCTGCGCCGGCACACCTTGACGGGATCCGAGGTCGATTCGCACCTCAACGCCGGCAAACGCGTCACCCGTCTCGGGCTGGACTGGCGTGAACAGGCGAGCTTCGTGCTGGGCGATGACCTCATCGTGCGCAAACTGAAGTTTGCGGACACACTCAACGAGGACGAGCGTGACGACGACGAGGCCGCCCGATTCGACGCCGACTTTGCGCTGTTCTCGCACACTGCGCTGGCGGTCTGCGATGACGTTCTGGCGGCGCTCGGAGGCGAGGCGACGCCGTCGTCAACCTCGGCCAACGCGCGCAGCGGCGCGGCACAACGGACTGCCACCGAGGAGCCGGCCTGAGGCAATGCAGGCCCTCGCCACCACACAACCCATGAGCTGCCCTGAGCAGCAGGCCGCACCGGGCCCGTCCGCGTGAACCCTTTTATCCGGCTCTTCCCGGCACTGCGCTGGTGGCCGCTCGTCAACCGCAACACCGTACGCGCCGACCTGCTGGCGGGGCTGACCAACGCCGTCATCGTGCTGCCACAGGGCGTCGCCTTCGCGTTGATCGCCGGGTTGCCGCCCGAATACGGGTTGTACACCGCGATGGTCACGCCGGTGATCGCCGCGCTGTTCGGGTCGTCCTGGCACCTGATCAGTGGACCGACCACCGCCATCTCGATCGTGGTGTTTGCCACCGTATCGCCCTATTTCGACCCCGGCACACCGGATTACATCAGCGCCGTTCTGACCCTCACACTGATGGCGGGCACCTACCAGCTTGTCTTCGGGCTGGCGCGCCTCGGGAGCATGGTCAATTTTGTCTCCCACACCGTGGTGGTCGGCTTCACCACCGGCGCCGCGGTGCTGATCTTCACCAGTCAGATCAAGACCGTTTTCGGACTCGAACTGCCGCGCGAGAACTTCGTCGGCACCTGGGCGCAGGTGGTCGAGCACGCGGGTGCCATCAACCCCTGGGTGTTGGGCATCGCGGCCACCACGGCCGTGACCGCCATCGCGGTCAAACGGATAAACCCCAGCCTGCCTCACCTCCTGATCGGCATGGTCACCGGCGCGCTCGCCACAGCGCTGACCGACGCGACCGCGCACGGCGTGACCCTGCTCGGGCCCCTGACATCACACCTGCCCTTGCCCAGCGTGCCGCCACTGTCCTTCGACATGCTGCGCACGCTCGGGTCCTCGGCACTGGCCGTGGCGATCCTCGGCCTGATCGAAGCGGTGTCCATTTCCCGATCGATCGCCGTCAAGAGCTACCAGCGCATCGAGGGCAATCAGGAGTTCATCGGCCAAGGTATGTCGAACGTCGTCGGCAGTTTTTTCTCGGCCTACGCGGGCTCGGGCTCGTTTACGCGCTCGGGGGTCAACTACGCCGCGGGCGCACGCACGCCCTTGTCGGCGATTTTCGCCGCGATCTGGTTGGGGTTGATGCTCCTGTTCGTCGCCGACTGGACCCGCTACCTGCCCCTCCCAGCCATGGGCGGCATCATCCTGATCGTCGCCTGGGGTCTGATCGAC
This sequence comes from Pseudomonadota bacterium, assembly GCA_039196715.1. Taxonomy (NCBI): domain Bacteria; kingdom Pseudomonadati; phylum Pseudomonadota; species Pseudomonadota bacterium. The sequence goes on along the minus strand of JBCCUP010000019.1, from coordinate 15,318 downwards.
CTGCCTGAAATACGCAAGGTGTTTCGCGCCGGCATCCACGAGTGGTCCGTGTTGGTGGCGACCTTCCTCGCGACCTTGTTCCTCGAGCTCGAGTTCGCCGTCTACGGCGGTGTGTTGCTGTCGCTGCTGCTCTACCTCAACCGCACCTCACACCCGGAGGTCGAGAGCCTCGCACCGAATCAGGACGCGCCCAAACGCCGCATCGAGAACGCCGACCAACACAAGCTGCCGCAGTGCCCACAACTGAAGATTGCCGGCGTCGGCGGGTCACTGTTCTTCGGCGCGGTCAACCACGTCGAGGGCGAGCTCGACGTGCTGCGCAAGCGCGACCCGCAACAACGGCACCTGATGGTCGTGTGTGACGGCATCAACTTCGTCGACCTGGCCGGCGCCGAGCTGCTCGCCCGCGAGGCGGAAAAACGGCAGAAGATGGACGGCTCGATGGTCCTCGTGGGCCTGCACACGCCAGTGGTGCGTAGCCTCGAGCGCTTCAACGTGGTCGAGGAGATCGGTGAGCACAACCTCATGGATTCCAAGACCTACGCGCTGCGGGACATCAGCAAGCGCTTCGATCTCGCCATCTGCCGACGGTGTTCCCTGAAGATTTTCCGCGAATGCAATGGGCTGTCGGCCCCGCTGCCGGAGGCGCAACCGGGCGGGCTGCGCACGCACGCCGAGGACGAAGGCAGGCGCTGACGTGCGCCTCGCCGGTGCGGGCCGGCCCGCCGCCCCGCGCGCCGCGGCTCAGCGGTGCTTGAACTCGGCAGGCCGCTTCGAGACGAACGCGTCCATCCCTTCGCTCTGGTCTTCGGTGGCAAAGCAGGCGTGAAACACCCGCCGCTCCAGCCGCACCCCCTCGCTGAGCCCCATTTCGTGCGAGGCGTTCACGCAGTCCTTCGCCATCATCGTGATCGGCGCCGAGTAGCTCGCGATCGTGGCGGCGGCCTCGAGCGCCACATCGAGCAACGCGTCCACCGGCACCACGCGTGCGACCAGACCACTGCGTTCGGCCTCCTCGGCTTTCATGTTGCGGCCGGTGAGCACCATGTCCATGGCCTTGGCCTTGCCCACCGCGCGGGTCAGCCGCTGGGTGCCGCCCGCGCCCGGGATCACGCCGAGTTTGATCTCCGGCTGCCCGAACACCGCGTTGTCGGCGGCAAAGATCATGTCGCACATCATCGCAACCTCGCAGCCACCGCCGAGTGCGTAGCCGGCCACCGCCGCAATGACCGGTTTGCGGCAGGAGGCGAGCCGCTCCCAGCCCGCCGTGATCAGGTTGCGTTGGTAGGCATCCATGTAGTCGAGGTCCTTGACCTCGGTGATGTCGAGACCGGCCGCGAAGGCGCGCTCACTGCCGGTGATCACCATCGCCCTGACGTTCTCGTCCGCCTCGAAGGCGTCGAGCGCGGCGGTGAGCTCGGTCATCAACTGTGACGACAGGGCGTTGAGCGCCTTGGGCCGGTTGAAGGTGATCAGCCCGACGTTTCCGCGGGTTTCGGCAATCAGGGTCTCGTACGCCATCACAGCGCTCCAGTGGACATCAGGGGGGCCTGCAAGTGTGCCACGGACACGCGGGCCAGCGCACGGACCGCGGCGCGGTCTGCGGTACACTGGCGAACCGCCTCACTGTGATTGACCGATGCACTACGAAACCCTCGTGCTCGCCAAGGCCAAGGGCGTGGCGCGCCTGGTGTTGAACCGACCGGCACAGCTCAACGCGTTCAACGAACGCATGCACAACGAACTGGCCGATGCGCTGATCGACATCCAGTCCGACGACACGGTGCGCTGCCTGTTGATCACCGGCAGCGGTCGGGGCTTCTGCGCCGGGCAGGACCTCGGCGCGGTCGACATCGATTCGCCCGAACCGATCGACCTTGGCGCGGCGTTGGAGAAACACTACAACCCGTTGGTGAACCGCATCACCGGCATGAACATCCCGGTCGTCGCAGCTGTCAACGGCGTCGCCGCCGGCGCCGGCGCCAACTTCGCGCTGTGCTGCGACATCGTCATCGCCGCCCGCTCAGCGAGTTTCATCCAGGCGTTCAGCAAGGTCGGCCTGGTGCCCGACTGCTCGGGCACCTGGTTCCTGCCGCGCCTGCTCGGCCCTGCCCGTGCGCTCGGGCTCGCGCTGACAGGCGACAAACTCGACGCCGAGACTGCGGCCGACTGGGGGTTGATCTACCAGGTCGTCGACGACGACGCGTTGGTCGCCACCACCGAGCAACTCGCAGAACGCCTGGCTGCCGGGCCGACCGCGGCGCTTGCGCTGACCAAACGGCTGATGGCCTGCAGTTGGAACAACAGCCTGCCGGAGCAGCTCGACCTCGAGCGCGACAGCCAGCGGGCGCTGAGTCACAACAGCGATTTCCGCGAGGGCGTGCGGGCCTTCAACGAGAAGCGCCCGGCGCGATTCACCGGCAACTGATCTCACCACCCGGTCGGCGCCAGCCGGCCGACCGCGCGCGAGGTAACGCCATGTGCGGCAGGCTCAATCTCTCGGACCTCGACGGGATCCGACACCTCATGGCCCAGATCGGCATGCCGCTGTTCCAGGGCGACGACCTGCCGCGCTACAACGTGGCCCCCTCGACGAGCGTGCCGGTGTTGCTCGGCGACGACACCGCCGAACCTCGGTGGGCACGCGCCCGCTGGGGGTTCCGCGTGCGCACCCAGGCCGCGTCCCGCGACGTCTTCAACGCCCGCTCGGAGAGCATCGACACCAAACCGCTGTTCTGCGACCACGTTGGCGTCCACCGTGCGGTGATGCCGGCATCGGGTTTCTACGAGTGGGCTCGCCGCGGCGCCGAGCGGCAGGCCTACCATTTCAGCCACAGCGCCGATTCAGCCCTGCTGATGGCCAGCCTCTGGCGCCGGGACCCTGACGGCCGCATTGAAACGGCCACGCTGACCACGGCGGCAAACAGCGACATGCGCGGTATCCACGACCGCATGCCGCTGTTGCTCCGGCCGAGCGAGGCCGATCGCTGGCTGCACGGTGATTGGCGCGGTCTGCTGAGCGTGCCCGCATCCGGTGTCCTGACCGCGTGCGCAGTGGCCTCCCACGTCAACAACGCGAAGCACGACGCAGCCAACTGTCTGGCCCCGGCGGAAACCGAGCCGTTCACGCCCGACCTCTTCGGCAGCTAGCCGTATCAGCGCCGTGACAGGTCAGAGGCCTGTGCCGTGCCACGCCGGCTGTGGTCCGCCATCGCACTTGAGTGCGGTTGCGTGGCTGGGGTAGCGTCGGGGTCACCGCTGATCGCCGCTGACCCGATGCTCTACCGATTCTGCCTTGCGCTGCTCGCCGTTCTCGCGCTGGCTGCCCTGACCCGCTACACGCACGCCCGCCACGCGCCGGTTATTCAGGCCGGGGTGCTCGCAGGCGCGCAATCGGCCTTGTCGGCGCGACCGGGGCACGCGTTGGCCGTGGTCGCCGAAGGCCGTGACCTGCTGCTCGAGGGCACGGTGCCGGCCACCGGCGCTCTGCAAACCATCCAACGCGCGTTGATGGCCATTCCGGGCGTGCGCACGGTGAGCACGGTCGGTGTCCGCCAGGGTGGCGACCGCGCCACTTTCGACGACGGCGCACGCTTTTCCAGCCGCATTTTCGCCACCCGCGACGGCATGCAACTCGCCGGCGACGCGCCCAGCCGAGCCGCGCGTGCCCGCGCGCAGGCGCTGCTCGGAGGCGAGTTCGACCTGAGCGTCAACCCCGCCGGCGACGACGCCTGGATGGACCTCGTCCTGATCGTCAACCGCTACCGACGTCAATTCGACCGCATCGAGGTGGACTACGCCGGGACCACCGCGACCGTGGTCGGCGACACCGACAACGCGGACGCGATCCGCGACCTGCGCGTCGACCTTGCCAACGTGTCAACTGCACGCATGCGCGTCGTCGAAACCCTCACGCTCCGGGGCGGTGGCGGCTGAATGGACGCGCGGCCGCAGAGAAAACCCCGTCATCTGAACGCCTTGGGGCCGCTGACCCGCTTTATCGCGTCGACGCGATCGGATAACCTGATGGCGCGGTTCGCAATACAACAGTGGCGCGATCCCGCGCCAAACCCTCTGGGACAACTGAGACAACGCTACCTGCACCGAAGCGCCGCGACCGCGTCTCCGACGCGCTGCCGCCGTGCGCCGGGCGTGCCTGCCGCCGTCGTCATGACGGCTCTGCGGCACCACCAGGTCGTGCGTGTCACGCTCGGGAGCTGCTGACATGGGTATGTGGTTTTGGGTCATCATCGCGGCCATCGTCCTGGTCGCGCTGAAACTTCTGATGGGGAAATCCGACGACACCACCACAGTGTCGACCGGTGGCGCCGAGACCGCCGCCAACGACGCCGCCGAGGCGATCACGACGACCGTTGACAATAAGATCGACGCCGCCGAGCGCGCCGCAACCGACGCGGTTGAGAACGTCGGCGACTCGGCATCGGCCGTGGCCTCGCAGGCCGAGGGCGCGGTTGACGCGGCCACCGATGCCGCATCGCAGGCCGCGAGCACGCTCGCTGACACCGCAACAGAGGCTGTCGAGCTCGCGGGCGAGACCGTGTCCAGTGCCGCCGCAACCGCAACCGACGCCGCCGACTCGGCCATCGAAGCCGCCGCGGGCGCCTCGCCCGCCGCTGCAGCAGGCGAACCGGTCAGTTGTGCCGCACAACAGATTTCCGGCAGCAAGAAGGGCGCTGTGTCACTCGCGTAGGCGCAGCCGCCACGCACCGACACGCCGCGCTCGACGCCGCCACGCACGCAACACATGCATTTCACCGTGACAACGCAGAGGACCTTCACCATGTCTCACGGCCCACGAAAACAACGCGGGGTGCTTCAGGCCCTGACACCCGCAGCGCTGGCCGCGGCCGCGGTCCTGCTCATGGCGATCACGGTGCGTTTCTGCACCAGCCCGGACGTCGACAAGGTCGCCGACCTCAACGCCGAGCTCGAGAGCGTCAACACCCGCGCGCAGACCCTGGAATCCGACCTCGCTGACGCGCTGTCCGCCCAAAGCGAATCGGCGAGCGCGCTCTCTGAATCGCAGGCCGAGTTGGCTGCACCCGCCGAAACCCTGGCCGAGGTGAGCGCCGATCGCGACCGGCTCGAACAGGAACGCACCGCCCTGATCGACGACACCATCGCGCCGCTCGAAGCCAACGTCGTGACGCTGCAAACTGACCTGAGCTCGTCGCAGGAGGCTGCAGCTCAACTGCAATCAGACCTCGAAACTGCCGTCGCCGAGCGCACCTCGCTGGTGGCCGAGCACGAGGCCTCGCTCGCTGAGATGACAGCCGCGTCGGAGGCCCTCACGGCCGAGATCGGCACGCTCAAGACGGAGCTCGATGCGCAAACGGCCAACGCCGCGGCGTCGCTCGAGGCGATCGACGGCCTGAGAGCCGAACAAGCCCAAGCGCAGGCCCAGCTCGACACGCTGATGAGCGAGCGCGATCAACTGAACGCTACCCTGGCGGACACCCAGTCGGCCCTCGCCGCAGCCCAGTCCGAGCTCGACGCGACCGTCGCCGAACTCGGCGCGGCGCGCGAGAGCGCCGCGAGCCTTCAGACTTCGCTCGACGCCCGCGCCGACGAGTTCGGTTTGTTGAACAACCAGCTCGACTTCGCCCGGGGCGAGAAACAGGACCTCGAAGTTCGTCTCGACGACCTGTCGACCGCGTTCGCCAACCTCGAAAACCAGTCCGCCGAGCAGGCCACCGACCACCAGTCCCAGATCGAACTGCTGACGCGGCAGCTTGAGCAGGGCCAGGCCGATGCCGCCGCCGCTACCGACGCGCTGACCGCCGAGCTCGGTGTGGCGATGCAGGAAACCATTCCGGCGCTCGAGGGGCAGGTGCAGAGCCTGACCGAAGAACGCGATGGTTTGGTGCGCGCGCGCGAGGCCCTTCAAGCCGACATCAGCCGCCTGCAACAGGACGTCAACGCGATCACCGCAGAGCGCGATGAGCTCAATGCCACCGCGTCGCAGCTGATGAGCGATCTGGACGCCGCCGGCACCGCGCAGAGCGAGCTCAGCGCCAATCTGGAGACCCTGCAGGCGTCAGCCGACACCCAATTGCAGGCCCTGCAGGGCGCCTTCGACACCACGGCGTCCGAACTCGACAGCGCCCAGGCACAGCTCAGTGCGGCCACCGCCGCCAAGGACGACGCCGTGGCCGCCCTCGACGCCTTGCAGGTGACGTTCGACGAGGCACAGAGCAGCGCCAGCGCATCGGCCGACGCCGCCGAGTCGCAGATCAGCGAGCTCACCTCGACCGTCGCCGGGCTCGAGGCGGAAATCACCGAACTCACCGCGAGCCGCGACGCACTCACATCCGAGCTCGAAGCCACTGCCGCCGCCCGTGACACCGCGGTCGAGCAGGTCTCCACCCTGACCGCTGAGGCCGAAACCCTCCAGGCCGACCTCGCCAGCCTGACCACAGCGAAGGCGACACTCGAAACCGACGCCAGCGACGCGGCCAGCGTGCTCGAAGCGCAAATCACCGAACTCACCGGCGAGCGCGACGCGCTGGCCAGCGAGCTCGACACCACGGCGGCCGCCCGGGACGAGGCCAACGCGCGGGTCGCAACCTTGACCGCCGAGGCCGAATCCCTGCAGGCCGAGCTCGCCGAAGTCGCGGCAAGCAAGGCCAGCATCGAAACGGACGCCAGCAACACCGCAGCCGAACTCGAAGCCCGAATAGCCGAGCTGACGACCGAGCGCGATACCCTCAGCGCCGAGCTCGCGTCGACTGCGGCAGCCCGCGATGCGGCAACCGAACAGGTGGCCGCGCTGACCGAACAGGCCCAGGCGCTCGAAGCCGAGCTCGCGGCCCTGACGGAGAGCAAGGCGTCGCTCGAGGCTGACGCGGCTGACACGGCGAGCACCCTCGAGACGCAAATTGCGACGCTGACCGGCGAGCGCGACAGCCTCGCGGGCGAACTGGCAACGACCGTTGCAGCGCGCGACGCGGCGGCCGAGCACATCGACGCCATGACCGCCCGGGCCGAGTCGTTGGAACTCGAGCTGGCCTCGTTGATGTCGGCCAAGGACGCGATCGAGGCAGACGCCACTGGCATGACCACGGCGCTCGAGGGTCAGATCGCCGAGCTCGAAACCCAGGCCACGGCCCTGCAGGCCGAGGTCGCGTCGCTGACCGAGGCGAAGCGCACGCTGGAGACCGACCTCACGGCGGCCAACACCGCACTGGGTGAGCGTGACGCAGCCAACGCCGCGTTGACCAGCGAAGTCGAAACCCTGCGCCCGACCGTCGGCGAACGCGACGACGCGCTCGCTCAGGTGACGTCGCTCAGCGACGAGGTCTCGAACCTCACAACGCAAGTGGCGTCGACCACCGCCGCGCTCGACGAGCTCACCGTTGAACGCGATGCCTTGCAGGGCGAATTGGGCACAGCGCAGGCAACGCTCGAGAGCGTCAGCGCCGAACTCGATCAGACGCGGGGGCAGTTGGCCGACTCGCAAACGGCCTTGACCGATGCGACGGCCAGCGCCGCCCAGAGCGCCGAGCAGAGTGGCGCCGAGATTCAGTCACTGCAGTCGAGCGTCAGTGACCTCGAGGCCACACGCGCGAGCCTCGAGGCAAGCGTGGCCGATCTGACGGCGCAAAACGCCTCGCTGTCGGAACAGGCCGCCGCGCTGCAGGCCTCACTCGACGACACCACCGCCACGCTCAACGCGCGGCTGTCGGACCTCGAGGCCGTGCAAAGCCAACTCGCGTCGACGGAGTCGAGTGTCGCGTCGCTCACCGCAGAGCGGGCTGACCTCAACGACACGGTGTCAGCGCGCGACGCGACCATCGCCGAACGCGTGGCCGAAGTGAGCGCCCTGCAGGGCTCGGTGCAGTCGCTCGAGGAGGCGATCGCTGCAGCCAAGGCCGAGGACGCCGCGCTGCGGGCAGAGCTGGCCAGCCTGCAAGCGGGCAACGACTCGCTCGCGGCCCAGTTGATGCAACCGCGGCTTGACGCCGTCTCGCTCGCACAGACGCTGCGCGACGCTCTCGGCGACAACCCGGCGATTGCAGTCAAGACCGACAGTGACGGCAGTGTCGTGATCCAGCTGGCGAACGGCTCGCTGTTTCGCTCGGGCAGCGCGCGGCTGAGCCGCGAAGGCCGCGACATCATGCAGCAGGTGGGTGACGTGCTCGCTGCGGGCGACAACCTGATCAGCGTGGAGGGTCACACCGACAACGTGCCGATCAACGCCGCCCTGCAGGATTTCTACCCGACCAACTGGGAGCTGTCGCTCGCGCGGGCCAACGCCGCCACGCGGTCGCTGCAACAGCGGAATGGCATCGATCCGACGCGACTGCGCGCGACCGGTTTCGGCGAGCACCGACCGCTGGTGCCGAACAGCTCGCGTGAAAACCGGGCCCGCAACCGGCGCGTCGACATCCGCGTGCTGCCCTGACGGCTGCGCTGCGGCGCCACGCGCGGCGCCGCACCGCAACGGGGTCAGGAGCGCCGGCTGCCGCCGAGTGCGCGCGTGGTCTTGGCGGTCGCCTGGGCGGTCAACGGGTCGGCGGGCCACGGGTGCTTGGGGTAGCGTCCGCGCATCTCGCGGCGCACCTCCGGGTAGGCATTCGACCAGAAGCTCGCGATGTCACGGGTCACCGCCAGCGGCCGACCGGCGGGTGAGAGCAAATGCAGGCTCACCGCCTCGCGACCGGCGGCCACGCGTGGGGATTCCGTCAGCCCGAACACCTCCTGCAACTTGATCGCGAGAACCGCACCCGACTCGCTGTACTGCAGTGCCGCCGCCCTGCCTGACGGCACTGACACCGACACGGGCGCCACCGCATCGAGACGCTGCCGCTCCGCCCAGTTCAGGGTGTCGAGCAGCGCGTGCGCGACGGGCACACGCGACAAACCCTGAAACGACCGCACGCCGTGCACGCGCGGCGCAAGCCAGGTGTCCAGTGACGCCATCAGCGTGGCGGTATCCAGCGCCGGCAGGCCGGCGTCATCACCCAACACACGGCGGGCAAACGCCACGCGTGCCTGCAGCTGCTCGGCTGCGTCGTTCCACGACAGCACCCCGAGGCCCCGCACCCGCACCGCTTCCATGAGGCCGGCACACCAGTCGGCGTCGGAGAGCACACCCAGCGCCCGTTCGCGCACCACCAGGGCGCCGAGCTGCACGCGCTCGCGCGCGACCACGCGGGCCGCGTCATCGTCCCAGCCGCAGTGGCGATCGGTGTGGCAGAGGTGCCCGCAGTGCGCCAGCGCCGCGTCCAGATCGATCGCCACTGCCCGCCGGACCACTCGATCGCGGCTGCGCGCTGTTGCTTCACCGCCCACCTCAAAGACGACGATGGCGTCCTCGCCAACCAGCGGGTCGTCGTCCAGCAGACTCACGCCGAGCCCGCAGCCAAGGCGGTAGCGCTGCGGCGCGTTGTCGCGGCGGACACCGACGCGGTCGGCAAAGGCGCGCACCAGAATCGCGTCCTCCGGCAGCGGTGTTTCGGTTGACGTGGAACCGAGCCGCTCGCGCACACGGCGGCGCAAACGACGCACCGAAGCACGGTCACGTGCCCGTGCGAAGTCCGCTGCGTGGCGCTCGCCGCGCGGCGGTTCTGCCAGCTGCGCCGCCAGGTCGCTTGCGAACGCAAGGCACCCGTGGTGTGACCCCACCGCGGCCAGCACACCGAGCCGGGTCGGCAGCCCGAGCTCGGCAACCTGCCGGCCAAGTGCGGTGACCTGCCCGGTGTCTCCCAGCACGCCGCAGCGCTGCAGCGTGGCCTCCGCCAGCGCGAGGTGAGCCGCGGGCGGCGCGTCCTGCCAGGGCAACGCGGCGGCATCGGTGACGCCCCACACACGCAACTGCAACACCAGATCACACAAGTCGGCGTCGAGCACCTCCGCACGCCAGTGCGGCGGGCGCCGTCGGTGTGCCGCCTCGCCCCACAGCCGGTAGCACGTCCCCGGTGCGACCCGCCCGGCCCGACCGGCGCGTTGATCGGCGCTCGCCTGCGAGGCCGCCACGGTACTCAGCCGGCTGAAGCCGCTGGCCGCGTCGAAGACCGCCCGGCGCTCGAGGCCAAGATCGACCACCACCCGCACGCCGGGCAAGGTCACCGAGGTCTCGGCGATCGCCGACGACAGGATCACGCGGCGCCGCGACGCCGGCGCCAGTGCCGCCCGCTGCGCGTCCGAGTCGAGGGTACCGTGCAGCCAGACCCGTTCGGTGTCCCCGTCGAGCCGCGGCGCCAGCTGCCTGTCGACCGCCCGGATCTCCCGCAGCCCCGGCAGGAACACCAACACGTCACCGCTGTGCGCTGCGAGCGCGTCGCACACCGCGCGGGCCGCCGCAGCCGGGCGCTCCGCCGGCGCCGGTTGCGCCAGCCACACGACATCGACCGCGTGCTGACGGCCGGCGCAGCGCAACACGGGTGCAGCGGGCAGCACCGTCTCCACCGCGCGCGCGTTGACCGTCGCCGACATCAACAGCACCCGCAGGTCTTCGCGCAGGCCGCGCTGGACATCGAGGCAGAGGGCGAGCGCGAGGTCGGCCTGCAAGCCACGCTCGTGGGCCTCGTCGAAGACAACCAGGCCCACACCCTGCAGGGTCGGGTCGCCCTGCAGGCGCCGGGTCAACACCCCCTCGGTGACCACTTCGATACGCGTGTGCGGCCCGAGGACGCGCTGGTCGCGGGTCACCAGGCCGACCCGTTCGCCGAGGCGCTCACCGAGGTTGTGTGCAAGGCGCTCGGCCACGGCGCGGGCCGCCACGCGACGCGGCTCGAGCATCACCAGACGACGCCCTGACAGGCACGGAAGGTCGAGCAACGCGAGCGGGATCAGCGTGCTCTTGCCGGCACCGGGCTCGGCTTCAAGCACGGCATTGCCCGCCCTCAACGCGTGGCGGAGCGGTTCGATGATCGCCTGCACCGCAGGCTTGACGGCGTCGTCGGTCACGTGGGCACGGGGTTCATGGGGGCCGGGACAGCCGCCCCGAGACTGCCCTACAGTATAGGGCGCGGCCCGCCACCACGGCGCACGCCGAGGACCACCAGCCAAGCGAGTTCCCCATGACCACAGAGCCGACACCCGAGCCGCTGCGGCGCAGCCTCTTGTTCGTGCCGGCCAACAAGCCGCGCGCCCTGACCAAGGCGCAGTCGCTGCCGACCGACGGCGTGGTGGTGGACCTCGAAGACGCGGTCGCCGACGGCGACAAGGCCGGTGTCCGCGCCGAGCTGGCCGCGATGCTCGCCGACGCCGACTTCGGCCACCGCGAGCTCTGGGTACGCATCAACGCGCTCGACACACGCGCCGGCCAGGACGACCTGCGCGCCGTTGCCCGTCTGTCATTGACCGGCGTGGTGCTGCCCAAGGTCGACGACCCGGAGTCGGTGCACCGCACCGGGGTGCTGCTCGGCGACGCCAAACGGCTGATGTTGATGATCGAGACGCCGCGCGGCGTGCTGGCGGCCGCCGAGGCACTCGCCGCGCACGCCCAGGTGGCGGCGGCGATGTTGGGCACCCAGGACCTCGGCGCCGCGCTGCGCCTGCCGGCCTGGCCGGTCGACCGGCAGCCCTTTCTGCACGCGATGCAAAACACCCTGCTGGCGGCGCGGGCGGCCGGCGTCGATGCGATCGACAGCGTCAACCCGCACTTCCGCGACCTCACGCCGCTGACCGCCGAGTGCGCCCAGGCTCGGAGCTGGGGTTACGACGGCAAGGCCGCCATCCACCCGGCGCAGCTCGGGCCGATCAACGCGGCCTTCTCGGTCTCTGCGGCACAGCAGACCGAGGCGCTGAGTGTGATCGAGCACTTCGAAGCGGCGCTGGCACGCGGCGAGAGCGTGGCGAACCGCGACGGCCAGATGGTCGAGGCGCTGCACGCGGAGGCCGCGCGGCGCACGGTGCTGCGGGCCGAACGCGAAGCGGCGCGTGACGGCGCCGGCTGACGCCGCATTCAGCCCCCGCCGTCGGACTCGACAGGCCGAAACACGTACAGCCGGCCACGGGACTTCTGTGTGCCTGCGAGCCGCTCGGCGCGTTCACCGCGGCCAAAGAACACGTCGGCGCGCGGCCCGCCGGCAATGGCGCCGCCGGTGTCCTGCGCCACCATCAGCCGGCGGTAGGGCTGGCCGTCGTCAAGCGTGGTATCCAGCCACACCAGGGACCCGAGCGGGATCACACGCGGGTCGACCGCGATGCTGCGCTCGGCGGTGAGCGGCACCCCGAGCGTGCCCAACGGGCCGTCGTCACCGCGATCGCCGCGGCGCTCGAAGAACACGTAGCTCGGATTCTCGTTCAACAGCGCCTGCGCCGCGTCAGGGTTGTCCGCGAGCCACGCGCGAATGCTGAACAACGAGACGTCCTCGAGCGCAACCTCGTCGAGGTCGACGAGTACCCGTCCGATGGACCGGTAGGGATGACCATTCTGATCGCTGTAACCGACCGACTCGACCCGGCCGTCCGCCAGGGCCACCAGGCCCGAGCCCTGCACGTGCAGGAAAAACGCGTCGACGGGGTCGTCGACCCAGAGCAGCTCGTCGCCCGCGAGGGGCTGTTCAGGGCCGTCGATGTCGGCGCGCGTCCAATAGGGCACCACGCGTTGTTCGACCAGGCGGCCGCGCACCCGCCGCCCCTCGAGTTCGGGGTAGCGCTCGGCGAGGTCGAGGGTGACCAGGTCACGTGGGCGACGGTACAGCGGCCACCGGTAGCGCGCGTTCGGCGCGACACTGCCGTGCAACAGTGGCTCGTAGTAGCCCGTGATCAGGCCGTCCTCGGCACCGGCGTCACCGAGCACCGCATGCGGTCGGTAGTGCTGCATGAGGTGGTCGCGCAAGGCGATCGGCAATCCGGTTTGCGCGACTGCACACAGCGAACCCGTGCCCGCGGTCGACGGTGCCGCACACTGCGCGAGCACGGCGTCGAGCACGCCGTCGAACGCGTCGGCCTGCCAGCCCGCGAGCGCCGTGTAGGGCACCGCAGCGGCAATGTGCGGTTCCGGTGTACGCGGGGCGTCGACAACGGCGCAACCGGTCAGCGCCAGCACACTCCACACCACCGTCCGTTTCGCTGTGCGCCACATGTGTGTATCGATCCCCATCAGGGTGTGTCTATGCCAATGAAGCCGTCTGACTGCCGCCGCCAGAACCGCGCGTAGAGCCCGTTCACCTCGAGCAACTCGGCGTGCGTGCCCTGTTCCGCGATCTGCCCGTCGTCGAGCACCACGATCCGGTCCATCCGCGCGATGGTGCTCAGGCGGTGTGCCACGGCGATCACGGTCTTGCCCTCCATGCTTGAAGCCAGCGCCTGCTGGATCGCCGCTTCGACCTCCGAATCGAGCTGCGAGGTGGCCTCGTCGAGGATCAGCACCGGGGCGTCCTTGAGAATGGCACGTGCCAGCGCGATACGCTGCCGTTGACCGCCGGAGAGTTTCACACCGCGCTCGCCGAGGTACGCGTCATAGCCGCGTCGCCCCTTGCCGTCCTCGAGGTCGAGAATGAAGTCGTGGGCCTCCGCCTGCGCAGCCGCCGCGTGGACCTCGTCGTCGGTCGCCGCGAGCCGGCCGTAGCGGATGTTGTCGCGCGCCGAGCGGTTGAACATCGCGCTCTGTTGAGTCACCAGGGCGATCGAACCGCGCAACGCGTCCTGCGCGACCTCGCGCACATCCAGGCCGTCGAGCGACACCTGACCGGCTTCGACGTCGCGCAAGCGCAGCAACAACTGGATGACGGTCGATTTGCCTGCCCCGGAACGCCCCACCAACGCGACTTTTTCGCCGGCTGCCACGCGCAGGTTGAAGCCATTCAAACCAACGCCGTCGTCGCGACCGTAGTGGAAATGCACGTCGCGAAACGCGATATCGCCCCGCACCCGCTCAAGCGCGGCCGGTGTGGCAGGGTCGGTCAGTGACCACGGCTTGACCAGCGTGCCGACACCGTCCTCGATCGTGCCGATGTGGTTGTAGAGGCCCATCAGCATGAACGAGAACCACCCGCTCATCGCACCGATGCGCGCTGCCAGCATCGCCGCAATCACCACCGCACCCACGTCGGTCTCGCCGAGACTCCAGAGCCAGAGCGCGAGCCCGACGAGCAGCACCGGGATCAACCCGGCCAGCAACGCGAGGGCCGTACGCAAACCCAGCACCGCGCGGCCGAAATCGAGTGCGACCTGGCGGTTTTCGTCGAGCGCCTCGCGCGCGTAGCGCACCTCGCGGCCATCGTGGGCAAAGAGCTTCACCGTCGACATGTTGCTGAAGCTGTCAACAAACTGCCCGCTGACCTTGGCCGAGACTTCGGCGCGCACCTTCGCGCGCGCGCGGATCCGCGGCAGAAACACACTCAGCGCGGCGATGTAGAACGCGATCCACAAGACAAGCCCGGCAGCCAGACGCCAGTCGGCGTCCGCAAGCACAGACACGGCGCCGATGATCAAGGCGAGCGCAAAGGTCACGGCGTTGAGCACCTCGAGCATCAATTCGGTGATGCTGGTCGCAACCTGCCGCTCCTTTTGCGCCAAGCGACCAGCGAAATCGTCGTCGAAGAACGACAGTGCCTGGCCGAGCGTGTAGCGGTGGATGCGCCAGTAGCTCAACGTGGTGAGCCCTGGCCCAAGGCTGAGCGTGTTCAGCCCGGCCTGCATGACCATCAGCACCGGGCGGACCACCAGCGCAAAGCCGAGCATCCACCACAGTGGCACGGCCGCGTCGGCAAAGAAGGCCTCGGGGCCACCCTGCACCGCGAGGTTGCTCAGATAGCCGATGCACCAGGCGGCGACGACATCGCTGAGGCCGACGAGCGCACTGACGACCAATTGCAAGCCCACCGCCCGCTCGGCGCCGGCGAGCGACCAGCGGATGTAGGCAAACAACGCCGTGGGCGGTGCCTGAGGCGAGTCTGCCAGTGGGTCGAACAGCGACTCGGCCCAGTGCATCCAGCGGCGAATCGGGCGCGGTATTCGGGCGGTGTGGGGCATGCGACAATGGTAACCCGAGTGTGCCTCAGCAGCAGCAGCCAGCCGCCGATACCCTCAGCACAGTGAACCGCTTTTCAGGAGGAACCCGACCGTGAACACGCGACGACGCGCCAAGGCGATGGTGATGTCACCCCGCTTTCGGCCCAAACAGCAACAGGCCAAAAAAGGCAAAGGCAGTTACCGCCGCCAGCAGAAACCCCGGTTCGACCCAAACGACCGGGGTTTTTGCGTTGTGGGGTTGGCTGCCGAGTCATCGTCGCACACCGTCAACCCGTTCTGCGGCACACGTCGCCCACTCGAGCCACACGCCAGCCCACTACACTAAGCGGCAATCTCACCGCCGACACCCCACCATGCACGCCCTCAAGA
>JBCCUP010000018.1 GCA_039196715.1 Pseudomonadota bacterium | reverse complement strand
TCGCGGAATAGGGCACAAAGCCTACCCAGCTCAGGCCGGGGAACGTAGTATCGAGCATGGCGGCGGTCTTTTGGTTGGCTGTTTGGTCGCACTTACAACCTTATGCCAATCGACCGCCTGCCTCTCCCTTCACGCTAATGCACGATGAACCTTTTTTTTTGCGTGATGGCGCGTGCTCGACCCGCCAGCGCAGACCGGCCTGCAGGTACAATGGTGTCACTTCACGGCGCGGCGGGCTCGCGAGTCACATGAACGTTTTTCTCGTTGGCCCGATGGGGGCCGGCAAATCGACCATCGGCCGACACCTTGCCAAACGGCTCAAACGTGACTTCTACGACTGCGACATCGAGCTGACAAACCGCTGCGGTGTCGACGTGCCGACGATCTTCGATTTCGAGGGTGAACAGGGCTTTCGTCAACGCGAAAGCCAACTGCTGGACGAACTCACCCAGATGCAGGACATCGTCATGGCCACCGGCGGCGGCGCCGTGCTCGACGGCGACAACCGCGACATGCTGAGGTCGCGTGGCACCGTGGTCTACCTGCGGGTGACGATCGACCAGCAACTCAGCAGAACGGCCGGTGACAAGAACCGACCCCTGTTGCGAGGTGACGACCCGCGTTCGACGCTCGAAGCCCTGCAGGCGCAACGCGAGCCACTGTACGTCGAGGTCGCCGACCACGTGATCGACACCTCGGACAAACCGCCTCAGCACGTGGCGCGCGCTGTCGCCAGACTCATCGAAAAAGGGACACGGCCGTGAACACCGAGTTGCCAACGCCGGCGCTGCACGTCGATCTGGGCGCGCGCAGCTACCCGATCTACATCGGCAGCGACCTGCTGCAGCACGTCGACCTGCTGCGGGCCGCGGTGCCTGGCCGCCAGGTGCTCGTGGTCAGCAACGCGCAAATCGCCGAGCACTACGCCACCCCCCTGCTCGGCGCACTCGCGGACCGCGAGACGCACACCGTGTTGCTGCCCGAGGGCGAGCAGCACAAGACCCTCGCGGCCATCGACAGCATCGTCGACGCGCTGATCGAGCGGGCCTTCGACCGCGAGTGCACGCTGGTGGCCCTTGGCGGCGGCGTGGTCGGCGACATCACCGGCTTTGCCGCCGCGAGCTACCAGCGCGGCGTGAACTTCGTGCAGGTGCCGACGTCCCTGCTCGCCCAGGTCGACTCCTCGGTGGGGGGCAAGACCGGTGTGAACCACAGCCGCGGCAAGAACATGATCGGCGCCTTCCACCAGCCGCAGTCGGTCCTCGTCGACCTCTCGACGCTCGACACGCTGTCCGCGCGCGAATTCCGCGCGGGCATGGCCGAAGTGATCAAGTACGGCCTCGCCCTCGACGCGGATTTTCTGGACTGGATCGAAGCCAATCTCGCCGCGCTGCTGGCGCGCGAGCACCGTGCGCTCGAACACGCGGTCGCGACCAGCTGCGCGATCAAGGCCCGGGTGGTCGCGGCGGACGAGCGCGAGGCCGGGCAGCGCGCGCTGCTGAACCTCGGCCACACCTTCGGCCACGCCATCGAAACCCACACCGGCTACAGCAGTTGGCTGCACGGCGAGGCGATCGCCACGGGCATGTGTCTGGCCGCCCGTCTGGCCGAACGCGAGGGCCTGATCGACACCGCATTGCGGCAGCGCACCGAGGCCCTGTTCGAGCAGGCGGGGCTGCCGACCGAGCCGCCGCACAACCTCGACGCCGAGACCCTGCTCGAGCTCATGGCCCGCGACAAGAAGGCCCGTGCGGGGCAGATTCGCCTGGTCTTGCCGGTCGGTGTGGGCAAATCTGTTACAACATCTGAATACTCTCGTAGGAATATCGTGCAACTTATTGATAAAGCGTGATATGTGCGAGACAATAGTTTGACATGCACGTACCCGAGGTCGAGCTATGCCACGCACAGGCGCCACCCGTCGACACACTGGCGGTCCACTGCAGGCACTTTTCAATCGATTTCAGGCGGGTGCAAGCAGGCCACGGCCATCGACAGACGCGCCCGACGGCCGACTGACCGATCGCGCCATCCTGTCGCTGGGGCTGCACAACCAGCCGTTTCGCGCCCCCGGCGGCCAGATCCCCTACTTCTATAACGACCAGCTCGCGACCCTGCTCGACGAGCTCGAGACGTGCGTGGGCAACGCCGAGACCCTGGTGATCCTCGAGGGCGCCGACGAATCCGGGAAAACCTGCACGATCGCGCAACTGCTCGAGCGCTTCTACGACGGCGGCCACGTGTTCCTGACCCGTGCTGGCGCCGGCGTCAGTGCCGACGCCGTGATCCGAAGCATGCTCAGCGCCTACCGCAGCACCACCCCACAGACCCTGGCCGAGTGCACCGAGCAGCTCGTTGACCACCTGGCTGAAAACGCCGACCTCGGCGCCACCAGCGTGTTGGTGGTCGAGGACGTCGACCGCATGCCGGTCGCGGAGATGCAGGCCCTGCTGCAGGAAGTCGACTGCATCAACGCCCAGATCGCCGAACCGGTCAGTGTGCTGTTCAGCAGCGCCGAGCCCGCCGAGGCCCTGCTCGACGGCGTGCACAGCCAGCACATCGAGGCGGGCCAGGTGGACGCTTTCACCGTGCCGCGGCTCGACGCGGACGAGACCGCGAGCTACATCGCCACCCGTCTCGCCTCAGCCGGCTACGATGACGACTTGCCGCTCGACGAACGCGAGCTGCGCATGGTGACCCACAGCAGCAACGGACTCCCGGGGTACATCGACCGCGCGGCGGCACAGGCTCTGAACACCGCCTTCAACCGCCAACAGTGGCACGCGCTGATGATGCCCGGCCAGTGGTGGCGCGCCACACGGCGCAACCTGCGGTGGGTCCTCGCCGGCTTGACGATGCTCGTGATCGGTCTGGCGCTCGGCGCCTGGAACGCGCAACCGAGAACGCAAGGCGACACGCTGGTGAAAAGCCTGCCGCTGCCGACCAACCCCGGTGCCAACGCCGTGGCCGAGGCGCCGACGGGCGCAGAACCGATCGCAGCAGACAACGCGCTGGAGATCCGCACCGCCCAAACCCGGGTCGAACCGGTCCCGGTGGAGACCGGCAGCACCGAGACCGACACGGCAGCCCGCGCCGCCGAGGTCGATGCCGCCGCGGCGACCGAGACAAGCACAGCGCCGGCTGCCGCAGCGACGGCTGCCGCAGCGACGGCTGCCGCAGCGCCTGCTGTCGAGGCGAGCGCCGGCGAGCGCGTCGAGGTCGAGGAGACGGCTGCCGCCGCAGCGACGGCCGCAGAACCTGCGCAAGAGCGCGTGTCGGCAACCGGGGCTGACGCCACCACAGCAATCGAGTCCACGGCGGCCGAGTCCACGGCGGCAGAATCCACGGCGGCAGCGGTGTCTTCAGACGTGGCCGCATCAGACGACGCCGCCGCGGCAACCGCCGCCGAGACCGAGTCGGCAGCCGTGTCGGTGCAGGCAGCCGACCCGGCCACACCGCAGGCCGCCGCACCCGCACGCAGCGACACGCCCCGCACCGCCGCCAGCGTTGAACCGACACCAGCGACGACGACCACACCGAGCCAGCCCATCAACAACAGCATCCTCGGCGGTGTGATCAGCGGCGAGAAGTGGATTCAACGCCGCGACCCCGACCGCTTCACGGTGCAATTGCTGGCCGGCGCGGACGAAGCGGCGCTGCGCCTGCACGCTCGCCGCCACGGCATGACCAGCCTCAGCGCGATTTACCGCACACTGCGCAACGGCCAACCCTGGTTTGCGCTGGTGCACGGCGATTTCGACAGCAGCGGCGCTGCCCGGGAGGCGGTCGCGTCCTTGCCCGAAGTCTGGCAAGAAAACTCCCCCTGGATCCGCACCTTCGGCGACGTGCAACGGGCCATCGACTGAGGTGCGTGGGTGGCCGGCGAGCCCTGAGCGCGCCACAGCCACCGCCGTCACGCAAATCCGGCGCAAATCACGCGCTTTGCCAGGCTGATATTCAGCCGCTATAATGCCTGGCCGTCGAGGCGATCCCAGACACCCGACGGACCCCGCAAAGACGCAGCGACACGCTGCCGGCTTTGCTTTTTTCGCATTTTGCTCCCCTTCGGACGGGCCCGCAGTCGGGGAACCGTCCCGCCAGTAGCGCGTCAGATGGCAGGCTCGGTCGCCCGTACGCACACTGCGCACACCGGCACCGATTTGCGTCTTTCTTGCGTCGCACGGTGAAGGGTGCCGCACACTGGACTGCGTCAATGAACAATTTGGACAGGCTCGCCGAACACGGCCTCTACGATCCGTCGTTTGAGCGTGACAACTGCGGTTTTGGCCTGATCGCACACATGGACGGTGAGCCCAGCCACTGGGTCGTGAACACCGCGATCACCGCGTTGGCGCGCCTGACGCACCGCGGGGCCGTCGCTGCCGACGGCAAATCCGGTGACGGCTGTGGTCTGCTGTTGAAGAAGCCCGACACCTTTCTGCGTGCCGCTGCGGCCGAGACCGGCCTGAGCCTGCCGGCGCACTACGCCACGGCGCTGGTGTTCCTGAGCCAGGACGCGGCGCGTGCAGACGCCGCCATTGCGACCCTCGAACGCACCCTCGAGGAATGCGGTCTGTCAGTGGTCGGCTGGCGCACCCCGCCGACCGACCACGCCGCGCTCGGCGAGCACGCGCTGCAGTCGTTGCCGCGCATCGAACAGCTGTTTGTCGGCGCGCCCGACGACATGGACACCGCCACCTTCAACCGCCACCTGTTCGTTGCGCGTCGCCGGACCGAAGTCGCCCACGCCGACGACCCGAGCCTGTACATCCCATCGATGACGGCCGACGTGGTGCTCTACAAAGGCATGGTGATGCCCGAAAACCTGCCGGTCTTCTACCAGGACCTGCAGCGCGACGACCTGGCGTCGAGCATCGCGGTGTTCCACCAGCGTTTCTCGACCAACACGCTGCCTGAGTGGCGACTGGCACAGCCCTTCCGCTACCTCGCGCACAACGGCGAGATCAACACCATCCGCGGCAACCGCAACTGGGCACGTGCGCGCACCCAGAAGCTGACCAACGCCCTGCTGCCCGAGCTGCCGGAACTCACCCCGGTGATCGGCATGGCCGGGTCCGACAGCTCCTCACTCGACAACATGCTCGAGGTGCTGATCAACGGCGGCATGGACATCTTCACCGCAATGCGCACGCTGATTCCACCGGCATGGCAGAACAACGACGATCTGCCGCCGGACATGCGCGCCTTCCTGCAATACAACTCCATGCACATGGAACCCTGGGACGGCCCGGCCGGGATCGTGTTGACCGACGGACGCTATGCCGGCTGCTCGATGGACCGCAACGGCCTGCGACCGGCGCGTTACGTGATCACGCGCGACCGCCACATTACGCTGGCCTCGGAGATCGGTGTCTACGACTACGCCCCCGAGGATGTGACCAGCAAAGGGCGTCTACGCCCCGGGCAGATGTTTGCCGTCGACACCGACACCGGCGAGCTGTTGTTACCCAAGGAAATCGACCAGCGGCTTGCCGAGAGCCAACCCTGGGCGCGCTGGCTGCGCGACCACTCGCGGCAACTGCGCTCGCGCCTGCGCGATGACATCCGCGATCGGCCGCCGCTTGACCGCGAGGACCTGCGGCTGCACGAGAAGATGTTCGGCCTGACCTTCGAGGAGCGCGACCAGATCCTGCGTGTCCTGGCCGAAGACGGCCAGGAGGCCATCGGCTCCATGGGCGACGACACGCCCTACCCGGTGATGTCACAGTTGCCACGCTCGCTGTTCGACAACTTCCGCCAGCAGTTCGCCCAGGTCACCAACCCGCCGATCGACCCGTTGCGGGAATCGATCGTCATGTCGCTCGAAACCTGCCTCGGTGCCGAAGTGAACCTCTTCGAGGCCGGCGAACGCGGCGCAAAGCGGCTCGTGGTGCGCAGCCCCATCCTCTCGCGCGCCAAGTTCGAAACGCTGCGGGCGATGTCGGACGAGCGCGAATACCGCAACGCGGTGATCGACCTCAACTACGATCCGTCGCAGCTCAGCCTGAAAGACAAGATTGACGCTGTGTGCAAGGAGGCGATTGCCCGCGTGCGCGCTGGCGACTCGATCATCATCCTGAATGACCGCCGGCTGAGACCCGGCTGCCTGCCCGCGCACGCGCTGCTCGCGACCGGCGCAGTGCACCACGCGTTGATCGAGGTGGGCCTGCGTTGCGATGCCAACATCATTGTCGCCACCGGCACTGCCCGCGACCCGCACCACATGGCCTGCCTGATCGGCTACGGTGCAACCTGCGTCTTCCCCTACCTCGCTTACGAGAGCCTCAACGGCATGGTGGCCTCGGGCCAGATCGACGAAGAGAACATCGACGTCCAGGACCTCGAGCAGAACTACCGCAAGGGCATCAACAAGGGCCTGCTGAAAATCCTCTCGAAAATGGGGATCTCGGGCATCACGAGCTACCGCGGTGCCCAGCTGTTCGAGATCGTCGGCCTCGCCGACGAGGTGGTAGACACCTGTTTCACCGGCACCACCAGCCGCATTCAGGGTGCCGACTTCGACGACCTGCAAGCCGACAGCGCGCTCTGGGCGGCCGCTGCCGAGGACCCGACGGTCGAGCCCGATCAGGGTGGCCTGCTGAAATTCATCCACGGTGGCGAGTACCACGTGTACAACCCCGACGTGGTCAAGACGCTGCAAGCCGCGGTGACCAGTGGCGAGTGGTCCGACTACGAGGCCTACCGCGACACGGTCGACGACCGCCCGCCAGTGCTGTTGCGCGACCTCCTGACCCTCAAGCGCGACCGCAAAGCGATTCCACTCGAAGACGTCGAACCGGTCGAGGCCATTCTGGGCCGCTTCGACTCGGCCGGCATGTCGCTCGGCGCGCTGTCCCCCGAGGCCCACGAGACGCTGGCCGAGGCGATGAACCGCCTGGGTGGGCGCTCCAACTCGGGCGAAGGCGGCGAGGACCCGGAACGCTACGGCACCGAGAAGGTGTCCAAGATCAAGCAGATTGCGTCGGGTCGCTTCGGTGTGACGCCACACTACCTCGTCAACGCCGAAGTGCTGCAGATCAAGGTGGCGCAAGGGGCAAAGCCGGGCGAGGGGGGGCAGCTGCCGGGCCACAAGGTCAACCGGATGATCGCCAAGCTGCGCCACTCCATGCCAGGCGTGGCCCTGATTTCACCGCCACCGCACCACGATATCTACTCGATCGAGGACCTCGCCCAGCTGATCTTCGACCTCAAGCAGGTCAACCCGGAGGCGCTGGTCTCGGTGAAGCTGGTTGCCGAGCCGGGTGTCGGCACTGTCGCAGCCGGGGTTGCAAAATGCTACGCTGACCTCATCACCATTTCGGGCTACGATGGCGGCACCGGGGCCTCTCCGCTAACGTCGGTGAAGTACGCTGGCAGCCCCTGGGAGCTCGGCATGTCCGAGACGCACCAGGTGCTGCGCGCGAACAACCTGCGGGACAAGGTCCGCGT
Source organism: Pseudomonadota bacterium (assembly GCA_039196715.1). NCBI lineage: Bacteria > Pseudomonadati > Pseudomonadota > Pseudomonadota bacterium. Next base: position 61,574 of record JBCCUP010000018.1, on the reverse strand, counting down.
CCAGTGTGACGGCGGCCTCAAGACCGGCCTCGACGTGGTCAAGGCCGCAGCGCTCGGCGCGGAGAGCTTCGGCTTCGGCACTGGCCCGATGATCGCAATGGGATGCAAGTTCCTGCGCATTTGCCACCTCAACAACTGCGCAACCGGTGTGGCAACCCAACACAAGGTGCTGCGCATGCGGCACTTCAACGGCAACGTCGACAAGGTCATGAACTACATGCGGTTCATCGCCGAAGACGTGCGCCGCATCCTCGCCTCACTGGGTCTTCGCAGCCTCGAAGACCTCATCGGCCATCCGGAGTACCTCGAACAACAGCCCGGCATCACTGCGCGTCAGGCGAAGATCAACCTCTCGCCGGTACTCAGCGACGGTGGCATTGCAGACGACGAACCGCGATTCTGCCTCACCGAGCGCAACACACCGTTCGACGCTGCCGAACTCGCCGAACGCATCGTCGCGGATTGCCTCCCGGCGATCGTGGAGAAGCGTGGCGGCCGCTTCCACTACGAGCTGAAGAACGTCGACCGATCGATCGGTGCACGGCTCTCGGGTGAAATTGCCCGCCGCCATGGCAACTACGGCATGGCCGACGCGCCAATCGAGGTCCAGTTCTCCGGCACAGCCGGCCAGAGTTTCGGAGTCTGGAATGCAGCCGGGCTCAACATGGAGCTGATCGGCGATGCGAACGACTATGTCGGCAAGGGCATGGCGGGGGGCAGACTGGTCATACGGCCGCCTGTCGGCGCCGTGTTCAACTCGCGTGAAACACCGATCATCGGCAACACCTGCCTCTACGGAGCCACCGGGGGCGAGCTGTTTGCCGCCGGGCTCGCGGGCGAGCGTTTTGCCGTGCGCAATTCGGGCGTGGTAGCGGTGGTCGAGGGCCTTGGCGACCACGGTTGCGAGTACATGACCGGCGGTTGCGTGGTCTCGCTTGGGCCGACGGGGGTGAACTTCGGTGCCGGCATGACCGGCGGATTCGCCTTCGTGCTCGACCAGGAGCGCCACTTCGTAGACCGCTACAACCACGAGCTGGTCGAGATTGCGCGTATCCACACCGAGGAGAGCGAGGCCTACCGACACCACCTGACCGATCTGCTCGAGCGCTACGTCGACGCCACGCACAGCGCGTGGGGCCACGACGTGTTGGACAACTTCTACGCCTTTCAGAACCAGTTCTGGCTGGTCAAGCCCAAAGCGTTGGAACTCGAGCAGCTGTTCTCGACCCTGCGCCGCGCCGCCTGAGGCCGGCCGTCGCGCCCTGGCGTCGGGGCGCGCAGGAGGTTGGAGGCGTCCGCGTGGCCCGCGGACGCCCACACCGCCCGGCACCGCATGCGAGCGGCCTCTACACTCCCGTTTTCAACGACGACGCACGCGCATGAGCGAGCACGACCCTCAGGCCTGGTTGCAACGCCGCAGCCGCCTCGACCAGGCTGACCACCGCCCCCACTTCAACGCCGGCAGCCCCGACGCGCAGTTTCAGCGGGACCGCGCGCGCATCGTGCACGCCGCGTCGTTCCGGGCGCTGCAATCGAAGACCCAGGTGCTCGGGCTCGGCGAGAACGACTTCTACCGCACCCGCCTGACACACTCCCTCGAGGTTGCGCAGATCGGCTCGGGCATTGTCGAACACCTGCTCACTGTCAACCGCGACGACCACCTTGCCGCGTGGCTGCCGAGCAGCGGGCTGATGGAAGCGACCTGCCTCGCGCACGACCTCGGACACCCGCCTTTCGGCCACGGCGGCGAGGTGGCGCTGAACTACGCCATGCTCTCTGCGGGCGGCTTCGAAGGCAACGGCCAGACCTTGCGCATCCTCAGCCGACTCGGTGAGTTCTCGGAGCGCTGCGGCATCGACGTGACCCGCCGGACCTTGCTCGGCGTGCTCAAGTACCCGGTCACATTCAGTCAGGTCGCGCGTTACGAGACACCGCAACCCGCGACCGCTCCACTGAATCTCCAGGCCTGGCATCCACCCAAGTGTGTCTACGACGACGAGGCTGACGTGATCGACTGGGTGTTTGCGCCGTTCAGCCAGGCGGACCGCGACACGCTGACGGCAGTGGACGATGTCGGTTCAGGCCACCTGCGTTCGCGCCACAAGGCACTCGACACCAGCGTCATGGAGATCGCCGACGACATCGCCTACGGCATCCACGACCTCGAAGACGCGCTTGCGCTGCGCCTGATCACCCCGGAGTGCTGGCACGGGGATTTCGGCCCGGCCGTGCAGGCCTTGCCGGCGAACCCGCTCAACACCGAATTCGATTTCTACTCGAAGAAGTTGCTGAGCGCGCAGCCACACGAGCGCAAGCACGCCATCAGCCGACTGGTACACCACCTGATCACCGCCGTCAGTCTCATCGAGTTGCCCGCGTTCGGGCACCCGTTGCTGCGCCACCGTGCGGTGATGCACCCGGACGCCGAACCGCTGCTCGCGCTGTGCAAGCGCTTCGTGTTCGACAACGTCATCAAACGGCCGGAGGTGCTGGTGCACCGACACCGCGGCCAGCAGCTCATGCTCCACATGTTTGCGGTGCTCGAGGCCAACCCCGAGGAGCTGCTCCCGCGTCCGGTGCTGCAGCGTTTTCGCGAAGCCGACAATTCGCCCCGCGTGCTGTGCGACTACCTGTCCGGTCTCACCGACGTGTCGGCGGTAAAACTGCACCGTCGGCTGACACTGCCGGGCAGCGGCTCGGTGTTCGACCTCATCTAGCGCTGTCTTCACGAGCCGGATAATCGGCTGAACACGGCGCAGGCGTTGCACGCTTTGCTGCGCTTGCTCTGCTGGCCAGAACCAGAACGCACACTGCGCTGCAGTATTTGGCAAATCACTCCACGCCGGCGCTGTTCTCGTTCGATTCCGCAACTTGCGCCGACTGCATCCAGCCGGCGCCACCGCGCTGCTCTGACGTCGCGCGACGCGAGCGGTACACTCTGCGCATGGCCGGCCTCATCCCGCAGTCCTTCATCGACGACCTCCTGGCACGCGTTGACATTGTCGACGTGGTGGAGGCGCGCGTGCCGTTGAAAAAGAAGGGTGCCAACCACCACGCCTGCTGCCCCTTCCACAACGAGAAGACGCCCTCCTTCACGGTCAGCCAGAGCAAGCAGTTCTACCACTGCTTCGGATGCGGCGCGCACGGCTCGGCGATCGGGTTCCTGATGGAATTCGACCGTCTCGGTTTCGTCGAGGCGATCGAGATGCTCGCAGCCGAGCAAGGCCTCGAGGTGCCACGCGAGGGCGGCGACGAGGCCCGGCAGGTCGACCACAGTCCGTTGTACACCGCGCTGGCCGCCTGCGACGCGTTTTACCGGCAGCAGCTGCGCGCGGCGCCTCGTGCGGTCGACTACCTGAAAGGGCGTGGGCTCAGCGGCGCGACGGCCAAACGCTTCGGTCTCGGCTACGCGCCCGAGGGCTGGAACAACCTCGACCCGGTGGCTGACAGCGCCGCCCTGCAGCACGCAGGCATGCTGGCCGGTGAGGGCCGGCGCTACGACCGCTTTCGCGACCGCATCACCTTTCCGATTCGCGACCGCCGCGGCCGTGTGATCGGCTTCGGCGCACGCGTGATCGACCAGGGCGAACCCAAGTACCTCAACTCCCCCGAGACACCACTGTTTCACAAGGGCACCTCGCTCTACGGCATCTTCGAACTCCAGCAGGCGGTGCGCAAACCCGAACGGGTGCTGGTGGTGGAGGGTTACATGGACGTGGTCGCGCTGGCCAACCAGGGCATCGACTACGCCGTCGCCACGCTCGGCACTGCCACGACGACCCACCACGTCAATGCGCTATTCAAGCTCGCGCACGACATCGTGTTCTGTTTCGACGGCGACCGCGCCGGGCGGGAAGCGGCGTGGCGGGCACTGAACAACACCTTGCCTGCGCTTCGCGACGGGCGCGAGGCCCGCTTCCTGTTTCTGCCCGACGGCGAAGACCCAGACAGCTACGTCAACGCACATGGCCAGAGCGGGTTCGAGGCCCTGCTCGACACGGCCACGCCACTGGCCGATTTCCTGTTGCAACACCTCGGCGCCGCCGACACCCGCAGCATCGGCGAACGTGCCAGGCTTGCTGAACAGGCGACGCCACTGATCGCCAAGTTGCCACACGGCGTCTACCGCGACCTGCTCAACCAACGCATCCAGGAGGCCGTCGGCACCGGGGTGCGTGCGCCGCCAGCGACGACGCAGCCTCGGCTCGCCACCAAACCCGACGGCAAACGCCTGACGCCCATCCGCGCGGCGCTGTCGATGATCGTGCAGTTTCCCAACCTGGTAGCCGAGCTCGACCCCGAGGCCTTCGAGTGCAGTGACAGTGACCCGGCCAGCCCGGTGTTCTACAAGCTGGTGGGGATCGCCGCGTCGCTGAGCCGCCCCACCACGGCCACCCTGCTGGAGCGCTTTCGAGACGACCCACTGCACGATGCACTCGCGCAGTTGGCCACCGAGCAATTGCCCGACGGCCGGGACTACGACGCCGCCGAGGCCCGGTCGCTGCTCGAGGAGAGCCTAGACCGGTTGCGGCGCACCGCACGCGCCGACGAGGCCGCCAGTCTGTTGCAGAACCGGCACCTGGGTGAACTCTCTCAAGAAGAGCGCGACCGCTACCGCCGCCTGCTGCGCGAGAGCAAGGGCTGATGGCCCACGTGCCGCGCTTCTACACCGACGCGACCTTGGCCGTGGGAGCCAGCGTGCCACTGTCGCCCGGTGCGTCACGGCACGCGATCAGCGTGTTGCGGCTGCAGTCGGGCGCGGCGATCGAGCTCTTCAACGGCGACGGCCAGGCCTACGCTGCCGCGCTGAGCGTCTCCGGGCGAACCGCCACCGCCGCGGTCGAGCGGTGCCACGCCGGGCCGGCACGCGGCCAACCGATCACACTGGCGCTCGGCGTGTCGCGCGGCGACCGCATGGATTACGCCTTGCAGAAGTGCGTGGAGCTCGGTGTCGCGCGAATTCAGCCGTTGATGAGCGCCCGCAGCAGCGTGAGGCTCTCGGCCGAGCGACTGCCGAAGAAACAGCAGCACTGGCAGAACGTGGTGATCAGCGCCTGTGAACAAAGTGGCCGCTGCGATCTCCCTGCCCTCGACCCGCCCTGCAACGTCGAACCGTTCCTGCGCGACACCGCACCGGGGCTGGTGCTCGATCCGCGCTGCGACACGCTGATCAGCCAGGCCCCGCTGGCCAGCGCGCCTGGCCCGAGCGTCATGGTCGGACCGGAATCGGGTTTCAGCGAGGCGGAGCTGAACGCCGCTCTGGTGCACGGCTGGCAAGGCGTCTCGCTCGGCCCGTTGGTGTTGCGCACCGAAACCGCAGCGGTGGTCGCCGTCGCGCTGATGCGCGCCCGTCAGGCACTGCTGTAGGCCGCGTGCTCAGGCGTCGGCCGCCGGCGCGCCGTCCGAGAGGCCGCTGAGATGCCGACCAATCGCGTCGAGGTCCGGTATGACGCCCGCCTTGCCGTCGAGGGTGATGTGGCTCGCAACGCAGCCGACGCCCGCGTCGGTTGCGGCCGAGCGCGACACGTTCGCGCTGTCCACTTCGACCACCCAGGGGGCCGCGGCGAGCCGCACGGCAAAAAACGGCGGTGTCTCGCCGACGTCGACCCGCCGGATCAGCGCGATGTGGCCAATGTCACTCGAACCTGTTCGCAAGCTGCAAAGACGCTCAAGTGACAAGAGTGGCACCACGCCACTGCCGTCCCGTTGGACACTGCCCAACACCCAGGCAGGCGCGTGCAGCGGCGGCGCCGAGACGCGTTCGTTGTAGAGCAGCGCGTGCACCAGCGCACTCGGCAGCAGCGCAAAGCGCTCAGAGAGCGGCATGACCAGGCAACGCAGGGGTTGAAGCGGGGCGCGAACCACGTCGTCGCCGGACACCTCAGACCACCGACTCGGACTGCATGGCGCGGTCCACGGCGTCGAGCAGCAAGCGGCCCGAACACGGCTTGTCGAGGAAGTAGTCGACCCCGAACGCCGCGACCCGCGCGCGGCTGTCGGGGTCATTCTGCGAGGACACTACCACCACGGGGGCGGACGCGGTCTGCGCGTCACCACGCAAGCGCCGCAACAACTCGAAGCCGTCCATGCCGGGCATGTCGAGGTCGAGCACGAAGGCGTCCACCGGGTGGACCTCAAGCTGTTGCAGCGCGTCGAGTCCGTTGCGTGCACGTACCACCCGGTAGCCGCCCTTGCCGAGCACGTGGGCGTTGGCACGGCGCATGGTAACCGAGTCGTCGACGACCATGACGCAGCTCGCAACCGCCGTCGCCAGCACCCGCGTCTCGTCGCCGATCTCGACGAGGGCCTCGTGGCCGGCCCGTTCGAGCAGCAGTCCGGCGACGTCGAGCACCAGCACCACATCGCCGTCGGCGAGCACACTGGCGCCGCTGTAGCCGCGCAGTTTCTGCAGCTGGGTCCCGCCACCCCGGACAGGCAGTTCACGCTGGCCGACCACCCCGTCGACGTGCAACGCGACGCGTTGCTCACCAACGTCCATGAGGATCAGTTGGGCGTGCTCGTCTGCGCCTTCGGGCTGCCACTGGGCGATGCCGAGCAGCTCACCGAGGTGTTGAATCGGGAAGCTCGCGCCGCCGTAGCCGTAAGACGCAACGGCCTTGATGTAGGCATCGCGCACGGTGTCGTTCGGCACCTGTTCGACACTGACCACCTGGCTGACCGGCACGGCAAAACGCTGATCGCCGGCGCGCACGATCACCACTTTCTCGATGCTCAGGCTCTGCGGCACCCGCAGACCGAAGACCGCCCCCGCACCAGGCTGGGTCTGGATGCTCAGGTTGCCACCGGCCTCGCGCACCTGGCGGTTGACCACATCGAGGCCCACACCCCGCCCGGCGTGCGCATCGACGGCGTCCGCTGTGCTGAACCCCGGCGACAGGATGAGGTGGACCAGCGCGTCGTCGTCGCCTGGCAGGTCGAGCCCGCGAGCCGTTGCCGCGGCGCGAACACGCGCCAGGTCGATGCCACCACCGTCGTCGGCTACACGGATCTGCACACTGCCGTGCTGTTGGAAAGCCTGCAACACCACCCGGCCGCGTGCGTCCTTGTTGCGTTGCAGCCGCGTGTCAGTGGGTTCGATGCCGTGCACGACGGCGTTGCGCACCAGGTGCTCGAGCGGGCCGACGAGCCGGGCCAGCAGGCCTCTGTCGACCGTGAGATCACCGCTGGTCACACTGAGCGACACAGTCTTGCCGGCCGCCGCCGCAGTCTGTCTGACCAGACGTTGCAAGCGTGGCACAATGCTCGAAAACCGCACGAGCCGGAGCTTCAGCAGGCCGTCGTGCAAGGCCGTACCGGATTGGCGCTGCGCGTCCAGCGCCGCGCGCGACATGCGCAGCTGATCGCGGATACTCTGTTGCACGGTGTCGAAATCGCGCAGAGACTCCTGCACGCCCTGTGGCAAGTCGCCGGCGCGCTGTGCAGCGGCAACCGTTCGCGCGTGCTCCTCCACCCGTCGGATCAAGCGCGCGAGTTCGTCGAGTTGGTCCTGCGCATCGATCAGGCGATCATTGAGTGCGGCGCGGTGCAAAGCCACATCGCTCGCGAGCGCGGAGAGTGCACCCACTTCCTGGCTGCTGACACGCAAGGTGTCGTCCGACACGTCTGCGCCCGTGTCGTCGCCAAGCGGGTCGACCGGCGCAGCGCCGATCGGGGTCGGTGTGGATGCGGGTTCGGGGCTCAGCGCCGGTGCCGCAGGCGCCTCGACCTCGGGTGGGACGTCGGCGCCACTGAGTTGCTCGGCGATGCGGTCCAGGCCGAGCTGGATGCGATCGAGGTCCGAGACTGCCGCGGCACCGGGCGCCGCGACGCCGCCCGCGACCACCGTCTCGAGCGTGTGCGCGGTGTCTGCGACGGCGTCCGCACAGGCGACCCGCGCGCTGCCCTTGAGCGTGTGCAGCGCCCGCATGAGCCGCTGCGAGGCGGCCGTGTCACCGGGCGACACCTGCCAGTCGGCGAGCGCAGCCGACGCCGAGGCCAACAGTTCCTCTGCCTCGTCGTTGAACACCGCACGCAGGTCGTCGGTGACCTCTGAATCGTCCTCGTGCACCGCGAGGCCGAGCACCGCGCCGAGGCCCTGCCACTCGCGGTGGAGTTCGACCGCGGCCGGGTCGCAGGCCCGGTGCACGCTGAGGTTATCGAGGCTGCGCTCGATCGATGCGAGCGTGCGCTCGACGAGCGCCATCTCGATCGCCGGCACACTGGCGCTGCTGCGCTGGTAGTGCGCAAAGACGCGATCGAGCTGCACCAGCGGCTCCGCCACGGCACCGACTTCGGCGAGGCGTGCGCGTTGGACCAACGCGTCGATCAGGTGCCGAACCGGGTCGTCGACCAACAAGCCCCCAGCCTCGTCCAGGCGCTGCTCGAGCCGGGCCCGCAGTGCCACGAGTTGCTCGCCAGCCTCGGCGACAAAAATGGCCCGCAGGTCGGCGTCGCAGGCGTACTGCGGCGTGTCCCCCACCCCGTCGAGCGTGTGTGTGGGAAGCGGGAGGCGTTCCTCCGGGAGGCGTCCCTCCGGCAGGCGCTCCTGCGGCAACGGGTCTTCCGTGGCACGGTTCTCCCTCGCACGCGCCGCCGCCGACCCGGCCGCCCGTTCGTGTTGGGACGCTGTGGCCTCGGGCGCATCGGACACGCCCTCCGGGGGATCGATGATCTGCGAGGCGACCTGTTGCTCGATCTCGGTCAACGAGGTGAAGCACGCGCGCAGGAAACCACGGCCGTTGAGGTCGTTGTCCTCAAGCGACCGCAAATACAAGTCGAGTGCTGCCACCGTACGCACAACGGGGTGGCTGTCGTTGGCCGCCCGCAACGCGTCCGGTTCGATGTGCCCGAGCACACTGACCAGGCGCCCGAAGGCATCGTGGGCCGCGCGCAACGAGACAATCTCGAGCGCCCGGTTGGCGTCACGCAGCCCGTCGCAGGCCTCGCGCACAGCCAGCTCGGTCACCTCGGTTTGTACGGTGCGGTTGCTGGTCAGGGCTTCTTCGAAACTGTCGAGCGCCTCGCGGAGCTGGGCAATCACCGCCTGCAACAACTGCTTGCGTTCCTCGCGCGGCATGCGCGACAGGGCCGACTGTTCGACGTCCAGCTCCTGGCTGCAATCGAGGTCATCCGGCGCACTGGAAAGGCGGTCGAGCTCGCTGTCGAGCAGGCGGCTGCCTTGCAACAGCACTTCGGCGAGCGCCGCCAGAGCGCGCGCGTTCGTGTGGCGGTCGCGGATACCGCGGAACATCGGCACCGACGTCACGAGCGTGGTGCGCGCCGAACTCATGCCGAGCACCCCGAGAGTTTCGCACACGCGTTCGAGCAGCAGGCCAGCCGGTCGCAGGGTCTCGTCGGCGCTCACGTCACTGTGCGCGAAGGCCAGCACCGCGTCACGCACGCGCTCCAACTCGCCCTGCACCTGGTCGCGCGCGGCGGACAGCAAGCCCGGCGCGAGCGATTGACGGGCCCGCTCAACGGCGTCGTCGGTGTCAGGGGTCAGCGCCAGCAGGTCGTCTAGCCGGTAACGCTGACGGACCACGGTCAGCACGTCGCTGGCGTCGCCCGCCTGCGCACAGTAATAGAGCAGGTTGCGCAGCAGCTCCGGCGGCAAAGACACCACCAGGTCGCGTTCGCCGTGCTCCACGGCCAACTTGATGCACCGTTCGATCTGGCCGAGGACAGCCTTGGTGGCCGGTTTGAGTTCGAGTGCGCCGACCCGCAGGCCGTCGATGACCGCGCGCATGATCAACCACAGCATACGCACCGAGCGCCGGCGCGACGCGTCGCGCAAGGTGTTGAGGCTCCAGGCGAGGTGATCGAGCGCGCTGGCCGCGGGTTCGCCGCGAATCAACGCGAGCAAGGCACGCATGAAATGCGGGCGCACGCGCTGCGCGGTGGCCGACAGCGTGTCGGTCGACGACGAGGCGCCGAGGTCGTCCGGCGGCAGGCGGAACAGCGGCAACCGCATGACCGAGTCCGAGAGCAGCGCTGCGCCGCGCACCACACGCAGGTCGTTGAGCACCGGCATCAGCACCAGCGGCACGTCACGCCCGCCCAGCGCGAGGCGCTGCACGTAGCCCGGCAGTTTCGCCGCGGCGAACATCAGCGCGGCCGTGGCGTCAGTCGCGTGCTCGAATTCGCCCTCGATCACCCCGTCGACCACACGCACCATCTCGACCAGCAGAAGGTGCGGACCGTTGAGGCCGGTCAGCGCACACACGTCGCGTGCCTCGATCAGCCTCGGCAAGACGACCGCGAGTTCGTGCGCATCGTTGCCGGTGTCCGACACCACCGCGAGCTGCTGCTCGATGGTGAACAACGCGTACCCCAGCTCGCGCAGGACGTCGTGGATAGGGCGCGGGTAGAACCGCGGCGGGGCGCTCGGCACAGACATCAATCGCTGAGCTCCAGATCCGGCTCGCGGCGCACCGCCCGCGCACCCACCGGTCGGGCCGAGGGCGGCGCGTCGACAGTGAGCCGTGCAGGTGCCGCAGGGCGCTGGGCCTTGACGGTGCGCCGGGCGGCCCCGATATCCGCTTCGAAACGCGCCAGCAGGGCGTCGATCGCGTCGGCGTGTCGTTCTTGGGCGCGGTCGAGTGCGTCATGCCGGCCGTTGAGGTCCTGCTGGCCCCGCACGTAAGCCTTCAACTGTGAGGTCGCCTGTGTCACCGAGCGCTCGTGGGCGGTGTGTGCTTGTGCGGTGCCCTCGAGCGCGTCGAGCGTTCGCGCAGCCGCGTCGGCCTGACGACGGCGCAGCGCATCGACGTGCGCCCGCGCCTTGACCACGCTGTCGTTGAGCCGCTGAAAATCACCGGACAGCACGGCGTCGGGGTCACCGACGCGGATGCGCGCGTTGACCTGCAAGAGCGCCGCGTGCTCACCGAGCTGACGCAGCGTTTCGGCGAGCGCCGCCGTCTCGTCACACCGCTCGGCCCATTGCTGCGCGTGCTTCTGCGTGTTGGCCAGGCGGGCGCGCGTGGTCGCCATCTGGTTTGTCGCCTGCCGCTGGGTTGCCAGACGCTGGTCACCGAGTTGAGCGACCAGTGCACGCGGTTTGCCGAGCTGCGCGAGTGCACGCGCGGCCTTGCGGGCATCGGCGGCCAGAGCACGCAATTCCGACACGCGTTCGCGCCCGGCCTGGTTGAGCTGGCGCAGCGCCCCGTTGTGCCGCTTGTTGTCGGCGGTGAGCTTGCGCAGCATCTTGCTGAAGCGCGCTGTGGCCGCTGGCGTCTCCCGACCGCGCGTCGCGCGCGCCAACACCGCCGCCTTGCCGAGGCACAACAACGCGAGCACGCCCAACCCGACCGCCAGCCCGTGCAACCAGCGCAGGCGTGCCCGATCGGTCGCGCGTTCGCCGATGTCCGCCCGCACACCCCGACTCGCCGCCGAGGCGGCGGAGTCAACTGCGCCCGCGGCCGGCCGCTCGGGCGCGCGCGCCTCGAGCGCAGCGAGGCGATCTGCCGCCTGCTGGACCGCGACGGCAACGGCAGACAGCCCGGCGCGCGTCGCGTTGGTATCGAGCCGGGTCAGCACGCTGCGCACCTCATCGGACGCCGCTGACAAGGGTGCAGACAACGCCTCGACGCCGACCGCCCGCGCGCGCTCGGCGAGCGTGGCCAGGGTCACGGGCACCTGCGCCCAGGCGACCCGCAGGGCCGGCTCGGTCTCGGGCTGCGCGAGCGCGACCCGCGCCAGACTGAGTGCCACGGCAGTGGACTCGTCCAGTTGATCCGCGGTGGCGCGCGAGAGCGCCGCGTACCGGCTGCGGTGCCGGGCGTCGGCTTCGAGTGCACGCCAGCGCCGCTGCGCCGTCTGCCAGTCGGACGCGGTGGTCGAGTCGAGTGCCGCCACCAATGGATGGTCGAGCGCTGCCAGACGTTCAAAGGCCGCATCGGCCTGCTCGAGCTGCGCGGCGAAGCGGTCGATCACCGCCGCGCCGGGCTGCGCCGCGGCGAGTGACACGCCATCCGAGCGCAGTTGCTGGACACGGATGTGCACCTCAGTCGCGAGGTTGTGCCGCTGCTCGACCGCCGGCGCCCAGGCCAGCCAGGCGACGGCCGCGAGGCCGGCGGCCAGCGCCAGCGCGCAACCGCACCACAGCCAGCCGGCTGCGGCGTCGCGCGCCTCGCGCGGCTTAGATGGACTCGAGGTCGACACGCTGAAACCTCGGCTGTGTGGCGATCTCGGCCAGACTCAACACGGCGAGCGTCTGCCCCTGGTAGTCACAGGTGGCGCCGGGCGGGGCCGACACCGCGTGCAGGCCAAGCAGGTCGTCAACGACGAAACCGACCCCGTCGGTGTCGGTGCCGTGCACCAGCACGCGCCGCAGGCTGGACGCCGCGCTCGGGTGCCCGTGCAGGTACCCGCGCAGGTCGTTGAGCGGCAGCACACGCCCCCGCAGGCTGCCGAGCCCGAGGTACCAGCTGGCGGTGCCAGGCACCCGCGTGACACGCGGCATGTCGATCACTTCGGCCACCTCCGCAACCGGTACGATCGCCCGCTCGTCGCCCAATTGGCAGACCATGCCGGACCACGCTGCGTCCGCCGCCGGTGCCGTGCGCTCACCGACACGCGGCGCCCCGCCCCGCACGCTGTAGTCGTGCAGGATGGCGAGGGGAGACCGGGGGTGCGGTGCGGATTCGGTGGCGCTCATGGTTTTGTCGCCCGGTGCCGGCTCATGCGCCGGCCGGTTCCGCGTGTTTGGCGAAGTGGGTTCGAATGGCGGCGAGCAGATCGTCCCGCTGGAACGGCTTGGTCAGGTAGCTGTCGGCACCGACAAGTTTGCCGCGCGCCTTGTCGAAGATGCTGTCCTTGCTCGAGAGCACCACAACCGGAATGTGACGGTAATTGACGTTGTGCTTGATCAGCGCGCACACCTGGTAACCATCCAGGCGCGGCATCATGACGTCGACGAAGATGATGTCCGGGTTGTGCTCCGCCACCCGGGCCAGTGCCTCGAAACCGTCGCTCGCCGTCACGACTTTGGCACCGGCTTCGACCAACAGGCTCTCCGCCGTGCGTCGAATCGTCTTGCTGTCGTCGATCACCATGACTTTGATGTTGTCAGGCAGGGCGACTTCTGTGGTCACGGGCGTCTCCAAACGCAAACGGGTCGTGGCAGACTTGGCATCAGGTCGGTGCGGGCTTGCAGAGCGCGCAACCGCGCGCGCCGCGGTAAAATGGCGTCCACCGATGCCGGGTCATTCTAATCCGTTTGGCTACTTGAAACACCCTTTTGACCCCCCATCTGAATCCACTGGTCCCGGCGCTCCAGGTCGGTCACACGCGAACGGAGGACACCCGACATGACGATCCAGATTGGCGTGGTCATGGATCCCATCGAACACATCAAGCCGGTCAAGGACAGCTCGCTGGCCATGATGCTCGCCGCCCAGGCGAGGGGGTGGGCCGTGCACTACCTGCAACCCGCAGACCTCTACCTGCGCGACGGTGAAGCCTGCGCGTCGCGCCGTGCCGTGCGCGTCGCGGATGACGAAACGGACTGGTTCTCGCTCGGCAACGCAACCGACGGTCCGTTGGCCGAGCTCGATGTGATTCTGATGCGCGTCGATCCGCCGTTCGACATGGACTACATCTACGCCACCTACATCCTCGAGCGTGCCGAGCACGCGGGCGTGCTGGTGGTCAACAAACCCCAGTCGCTCCGCGACGCAAACGAAAAGTTGTTCACCGCCTGGTTCCCCGACCTCTGCCCGCCGACGCTGGTCTCGGCCTCGCAGGCGCGCTTGAAATCATTCGTCGAAGAACAACAAGACACTGTCATCAAGCCGCTCGACGGCATGGGTGGCGAGTCGATCTTCCGACTCGGTCAGGCCGACCCCAACCTCAACGTCGTGCTGGAGCACATGACGCGACGCGGCCGGCGGCAGTGCATGATCCAGAGCTACCTGCCCGCGATCCGTGAGGGCGACAAGCGTATCCTGCTGGTCGACGGCGTGCCGGCACCCTTCGCCCTTGCCCGCATCCCGAGCGCCGGCGAGACCCGCGGCAACCTCGCGGCCGGCGGCCGCGGCGTACCGGTGCCACTGTCCGACAGCGACCGCGCCATCGCCGACGCCGTTGCCCAGCCGCTGCGCGACCGCGGCCTTCTGTTTGTCGGGCTCGACGTGATCGGCGACCGCCTGACGGAGATCAACGTCACCAGCCCGACGTGCATCCGGGAACTGGACGCCGGCTGCGGTCTCGACATCGCCGGCGACCTGATGGACGCCATCGCGCGCCAGCTGGCAGCCGCCTGACGCGGTGTCAGCGCCCTATACTTGACGCTCGACCGGAGCCCGCCCGGGGACCATGCGCGAGATCGCCACACCCGAACCCATCACCTGGTCGCTGATCGCGGCGGCCGCGCTGCACGCCGCGGTGCTGGTGGCGGTGGGGTTCGTCTCGTTCACCCAGGCCGACACCCCGCCGGCCCACCTCGACGTGGTGCTGGTGCACTCGCCGGCAGACGAAGCGCCCGACGAGGCCGACTACCTGTCGACCACCGATCAGGCCGGAGGCGGCACGCGCGAGGACACCCAACGGCCGACCAGCCCGGTCAAGGGCACCGAGAAGATCGACACCGCCGGACTCGCGATGGCACCCGAGCGTGCCGCCGAGCCACAGCCGGTCGTGGCCTCGCAGGATGTGCTGCTCACGCAACTGTTCTCCGACCATCAGGTGACCGACGACACCGACGCCCGCCGCCGCCCGGTGGAGGACGCCGAGCGCCAGAGCGAGACCATCGACCGCAACCTCGAGGTGGCCCGCCTCAGCGCCGAGCTCGACGAGCTGCTCAACACCTACGCCAAGCGCCCCCGAAAGGCCTTCGTCTCCGCCCGCACGCGGGCTTCCGACGCGGCCGCCTACATGCACGACTGGGTCGAGCGTGTCGAGCAAATCGGCAACCTCAACTACCCCGCTGCCGCGCGCGCGCGCAGGCTCTCCGGGCAGCTGTTGCTGACCGTTGGCATCCAACGCAACGGCGACATCGAGAGCGTCGAGGTCCGCCGCAGCAGCGGTGTCCCGGCGCTCGACCGCGCAGCCGTGGACATCGTGCGCATGGCGGCACCGTTCGACCCGCTGTCAGCCGCCTTGCGCGAGCGCACCGACATTCTCTACATCACGCGCACCTGGGAATTCTCGAGCAACGCGACCTTGCAGAGCGACCGCTGAAACCCGGCCTGCCGCGCGCGGCGGCTGGTAGAATGCGGCATGGATTTCAGCAACCACTTCCTGATCGCGATGCCCGGGATGAACGACCCGAACTTCAGCGCGACCGTGACCTACGTCATCAACCACGGTGAAGACGGCGCGATGGGTGTGGTGATCAATCAACCCACCGACTACTCGGTCGCGGACGTGCTCGGTTCGCTCTCCCTCGCCGCGCCGGCCGAGCCCACCGCCAGTCAGCCGGTGATGCGCGGCGGCCCGGTGGAGCCGCAACGCGGCATCGTGCTGCACCGCGACGATGGCCAGTACGACTCGAGTATCGAAATCGACAACACCCTGACGGTCACCACGTCCCGCGACGTGCTCGACCAGCTCTCCGAGGGTACCGGTCCGCGCGAGTTTCTGCTTGCGCTCGGCTACGCCGGCTGGTCGAGCGGCCAGCTCGAGCACGAAATCAGCGAGAACACCTGGCTGACCTGCCCGGCCGACAGCCGCATCGTCTTCGATGTGCCGCCAGCCCAACGCCTCGACGAAGCTGCAGCCCTGCTCGGAGTCGACCTCACGCGCATCGACCCGCAGACGGGCCATGCCTGAGCACGCACGCACGGTGCTCGGTTTCGACTACGGCGAGCGCCGGATCGGTGTGGCCGTCGGCCATTGCGAGACCGGCCTGGCCAACCCCTTGACGACGGTGACAAACCCCGGTGACGAAACCGATTGGCCCGCCCTCATGCAGTTGATCCGGGACTGGCGACCCGATGCGCTTGTGGTGGGCATTCCGACCCACATGGACGGCAAGGCCACGGCCATGACCCGCCGGGCGAGCCGGTTTTGCGATGAGCTGGCGACCCGCAGCGCCCTGCCCACGCACCCCGCGGATGAGCGGGCGAGCTCGCGCGCGGCCGAGCACATCCTGAAATCCAACCGACAACAAGGCCGGCGGCGCGCCAAACGGGGCGACACCGACAAGGTTGCCGCCGCGCTGATATTGCAACAGTGGATGGAGTCGCACGATGGTGATTGCTGACAGCACCCGCATCGCACACTGGCTGGACGCCATGGCCACAGACCTCGAGGCCCTGCTGGGTGACGCGGTCGCAGACACACGTGTGGTCGGCATTCGCACCGGTGGCGTCACGATTGCCCAGCAACTGCATGCGCGCCTCGGGTGCACCGCACCGGTGGGTGAGCTCAACATCACCTTCTACCGCGACGACTTCAGCCGCACCGGCATCCACCCGCACGTCGGGCCGTCCGCCCTGCCCGCCGGGATAGACGATCAGACGGTCCTGCTGGTCGACGATGTCCTGTTCAGCGGGCGTACGATCCGCGCCGCGCTCAACGAGGTGTTCGACTTCGGCCGACCCTCGCGCGTGGTGCTCGCCGTGCTCGTCTCCCGCCCGGGGCGCGAGCTGCCGGTTCAGGCGGACGTGACCGGTCACCGCTTCGACTCCGCCGAGGCGGCACACCTCAAGCTGTCCACCGACCCACTGGCCCTGAGCCAGATGAACACGCGACCATGACGCCCACACACCCCGCCAGCCAGCCGATTGCCGCGAGACAACTCGACGACCAGGGCCGCTTGCTGCATTTTCTCAGCACCGAGGGACTGCCCGCGTCGATCCTCAACGACATCCTCGACACCGCGTCGAGCTTCATCGACGAGAACGACGCCGCGGTCAAGAAGGCGCCCCTGCTGCGCGGCAAGACCGTCGCAAACCTCTTTTTCGAGAACAGCACGCGAACGCTCACAACCTTCGAGCTGGCGGCGAAACGCCTCTCGGCGGATGTCCTGAACATCAACATCCGGACTTCTTCGACGGCCAAGGGCGAGTCGCTGCTGGACACCCTGCAGAACCTGCAAGCCATGCTCTGCGACATGTTCGTGATCCGCCACGCCGAATCGGGTGCGGTGCACTTCATCACCGAGCACGTTCAACGGGGCGTCAGCGTGATCAACGCCGGCGACGGACGGCACGCGCACCCGACACAGGCCATGCTCGACATGCTGACCATCCGGCGCAAGAAAGGCGCCTTCGAGCCCTTGTCGGTGGCCATCGTGGGGGACCTCGCGCATTCGCGGGTCGCACGCTCAGAGATTCACGCGCTGCGCACGCTCGGCGTGTCGGACTTGCGTCTGGTCGGCCCGACCACCCTGGTGCCCGACGCCTTCGCCGAACTTGGCGGGGAGGTCCACCGCAGCATGCAGAGCGGGCTCGACGGCGTCGACGTGATCATCATGCTGCGGCTGCAGCGTGAGCGCATGGCCGGCGCGCTGTTGCCGAGCAGCCGCGAATACTTCGAGCACTACGGCCTGACCGAAGCACGCCTGGCCTGCGCCAAACCCGATGCGATTGTCATGCACCCCGGGCCGATCAACCGCGGCATCGAGATCGCGTCCAGCGTGGCCGACGGCCCGCAATCGGTGATCCTGCAGCAGGTGACCTACGGCCTGGCGGTGCGCATGGCAGTGATGTCCATCGTTGTCGGCAACAGCACCACCGCAGGAGCACCGGCATGACCGCCTTCAGCCTGCTCGGTGGCCGGGTCATCGACCCGGCGCGTGGACACGACGCCGTCGGCGACCTGCACGTGGTCAACGGCGTGATCAGCACGACGCCCGCGGCCGACGCGCCCACCCACGATGTCACTGGCCATTGGGTGTTGCCCGGTCTGGTTGACCTGCACGCGCGCCTGGCCGCGTCCGGGCGCGCCGTGGCCGGGCGCGCGCACGTGCTGCACACCGCCCGGCAAAATGGCATCACCTCGCTCTGCATCGGCCCGGACATGGAGCCAACGCTCGACAGCGTTGCAGCGCTCGAGCAGCTCTCCCACTTCACGACGCAGGCCCGTGCCACGCGCGTTCACCCGATCGGGGCGCTGACTCAGGGGCTTGCGGGCGAGCAGCTCGCCGAGCTCGCCACGCTCTCGGGCGCCGGCTGTGTCGCCTTCGGTGACCTCGGGCGCACCACCGCCGACGCCCGCGTGTTGTTGCGCGCCATGCGCTACGCGGGCAATTTCGACCTGACCGTGTTCGTGCAGCCCAACGACCCCTGGCTGGCCGCCGGCGGCTGCGTCAACGACGGGCCGATCGCCCACCGGCTCGGCCTGCCGGGCGTACCCGCCAGCGCCGAGACCGTCGCGGTATCGCTCTGGCTGGAGCTGTGCCGCGAGACCGGGACACGGCTGCATTTCAACAAACTCTCGACAGCCCGCAGTGTGGCGCTGGTGCGCGCGGCGCAGGCCGACGGCTTGCCCGTCACTGCCGACACCAGCCTGAACCACACCTTCTTCGACGACAGCGCCTTGGCAGGCTTCGAAAACCGGTTCAAGGTCTGGCCGCCGCTGCGCGGTGCAAACGACCGCGCGGCCTTGCGCGCGGGCTTGCTGGACGGCACGCTGACCGCCGTCTGCTCGGACCACTGCACCCACGGCGTCGACGACATCCTCGCGCCACTGCAGTCGGCTGAGGCCGGAGGCGAGACCTTCGATGTGCTGTTGCCCGCAGTCGCGTCGCTCGGCGACACCCTCGGTGCCAGCCCTGCGGTCGCACTGCGCTGGTTGACCGCCGGTCCCGCTGCCGTGCTGCGCACGCCGGTGGGGAGCCTTGCGAACGGCGCGGCAGCCGACCTCTGTGTGTTCGACCCCACGGTCGACTGGGTGTTTGGCGACACGGCCGGCGCGGCACAGCCCCACTCGCCCTGGCGCGGCGCGCGCCTGCGGGGGCGCGTGGTCGGCACCGCGCTCGCGGGTGACTATCGACCCGTGGCCCGTTAAAAAAAACGGGGCCGATGGCCCCGTTTTGCGCTGGTTCCGCGGGCGCCTCAGCGCCGACCGCGGATCATGTGCGAGGCCTTCGGATCCTCGGTGTCGTCCACGTCTTCGAGCTCGATGCCAGCGCTCAGCGTGTCGGCGTCCCCCGAGTCCGCCAACTTCAGGCGGATGCGCAGGTCGTTCGCCGAATCCGAGTTGCGCAAGCCCTCTTCCTCGGTGATGTGGCCGGCCGAGATCAGATCGAACAACGACTGGTCGAAGGTCTGCATGCCGAGTTCGCGCGACTTCCCCATCAGCGACTTGATCGCAGCCTGGTCGCCCTTGGCGATCAGCTCGGTCATCAGCGGCGTGTTCAGCATGATCTCGACTGCGGGCACGCGGCTGTGGCCGTCCTTCTTGCGGATCAGGCGCTGTGACACGATCGCGCGGACCGTCAGCGACAGCTCGTACAGCAGGCGGTGGCGGTCTTCC
Source organism: Pseudomonadota bacterium (assembly GCA_039196715.1). Taxonomy (NCBI): domain Bacteria; kingdom Pseudomonadati; phylum Pseudomonadota; species Pseudomonadota bacterium. The sequence goes on along the minus strand of JBCCUP010000018.1, from coordinate 42,155 downwards.
TTGGGGAAGAAGCTCGCAACACGCTCGAGCGCGTGGTTGGTCGAGTTCGCGTGCAGGGTGCAGAGCGCGAGGTGGCCGGTCTCGGCGATTTCCATCGCACGCTCCATGGCTTCCCGGTCACGCACCTCACCGATGAGGATCACGTCGGGCGCCTGTCGCAGGGCGTTCTTCAGCGCAATGTGAAAGTTGTCGGTGTCCATCCCGACTTCCCGCTGACTCACGATGCTTTTCTTGTGCGAGTGAATGTACTCGACCGGGTCTTCGATGGTGATGATGTGCCCGGAACTGGTCCGGTTGCGGTGGTCAATCAGCGACGCAAGTGTCGTCGACTTGCCCTGGCCGGTGGCACCGACGAGGAACACCAGACCCCGTTTCGCCATGACCGTCTCGCGCAGGACACCCGGCATGCCGAGCTCCTCGAGCGGCGGGATGCGAGTCGCTATCTGGCGAACCACCATCGACACGCTGCCGCGTTGCACGTAGGCGTTGATACGAAAACGGGAGACGTCAGGCACGCTGACCGCGAAGTTGGCCTCGTTGGTTTCGACAAACTCGTCGCGCAGCCGCTGGTCCATCAGCGAGGTCACGATCGCCAGGGTCTGCGGCGGCATGAGCTTCTCTTCGCTCACCGGCCGCAGCTCTCCGTTGATGCGCATCATCGGCGGCGCGCCGGCGGCAATGTACAGATCCGACGCGTTGTGGTTCGCCAACAGGTGCATGAGTTCGAAGGCGTATTTGCGCGCCTTCTCGGTGGCGGATACGTCCGTCATCGTCTTGCCCTCCTGCTCAGGCAGCCGCGACGATATCGGGGTTGGTTGCCTTGCGACGTGCATCCATCTTGTCGACATCCCCCATCGCCACGAGGTTTTTCAGGTTCTGGTCAAGCGTCTGCATACCGAGCTGCTGACCGGTTTGGATCACCGAGTACATCTGCGCCACCTTGTCCTCGCGGATCAGGTTGCGGATCGCAGGTGTGCCCAACATGATTTCGTGCGCGGCAATCCGGCCGCCGCTGATGCGCTTGAGCAGGGTCTGCGAGATGACCGCACGCAGGGACTCCGAGAGCATCGCGCGCACCATGGATTTCTCGTCACCGGGGAAGACGTCGATGATCCGGTCGATGGTCTTTGCGGCGGAGCTGGTGTGCAAGGTGCCAAACACCAGGTGGCCGGTCTCGGCTGCGGTCAACGCCAGGCGAATGGTTTCCAGGTCACGCAGCTCGCCGACCAGAATCGTGTCGGGGTCTTCACGCAGCGCCGAGCGCAGCGCGTCCGAGAAACTGTGGGTGTCGCGGTGGACTTCGCGCTGGTTGATCAGGCACTTCTTGCTCTTGTGCACGAATTCGATCGGATCCTCGATGGTGAGGATGTGGCCGAGTTCGGTTTCGTTCTTGTGGTTCACCATCGCTGCCAGCGTGGTCGACTTGCCCGAACCGGTGGGGCCGGTGACCAGTACCAGCCCTCGGGGGTAGGCAGAGATCTCGCGGAAGATCGCGGGTGTCGCGAGATCCTCGAGGGTCAGGACCTCGGAGGGGATGGTCCGGAACACCGCCGCCGCGCCACGTGACTGGTTGAACGCGTTGACACGAAAACGGGCAATGTCAGGCAGTTCGAATGAGAAGTCTGTCTCCAACCGCTCCTCGTATTCCTTGCGGTTGTTGTCGTTCATGATCTCGTAGATCAGGTTGTGGACTTCCTTGTGGCCCATCTCGGGCGCGTTGATGCGCCGCATGTCACCGTCCACGCGGATCATCGGTGGCAGGCCGGCCGACAGGTGCAAATCCGACGCGTTGTTCTTGACGCAAAACGAGAGGAGCTGTGCAATGTCCATTATTCAATCCTGTACAGTTATGAGCAGTGCCGAGGTGCGCACCCCCCGACACCGAGCGTCCACGGCTGGCGACCTATCACCCGCACACCCGTCCACACTTTCAATCGGCTGACCACGCACCATGAGCCAGTCCCACGATGTCGCGCGCCATCTGAACCTAATTCGGCAGCGCATTGCAGATGCTGAAGTCCAGGCCGGTCGCGCACCCGGCAGCGTGCGCTTGCTCGCGGTCAGCAAGACCAAGCCGGTCGCTGCCCTGCAGGCGGCGATCGACGCCGGCCACACGGTTTTCGGTGAGAACTACCTCGGTGAAGCGCTTGAAAAGATTGAGCAACTCGCTGGCCAAGGCTGCGAGTGGCATTTCATCGGAGCCATCCAATCAAACAAGACCCGACCGATCGCCACGCACTTCGATTGGGTTCACTGCGTCGACCGCGCAAAGATTGCGCAACGTTTGAGTGACCAGCGACCCGAAGGGCAGCCTTATTTGAACGTGTGCATACAAGTCAACGTCGACCGAGAGGACAGCAAGGCCGGTGTTCTGCCCGAGGCAGTCACGGCGCTGGCTGCCGACGTCGCCGCCCTGCCCCGGTTGCGGTTGCGCGGGCTGATGGCCATCCCGCTGGCGACCGATGACACCGATCGCCAGCGCCAGAGTGCACGGGCGCTGCACACCCTGTTCGACACCCTCGCGGCCGACCACCCCGGGCTCGACACACTGTCGGTCGGCATGTCGGCCGACCTCGAGTCGGCGATTCTCGAGGGCTCGACGATGGTGCGGATCGGCACCGCGGTTTTCGGGGCCCGAGCACCGCGCACGACCAACTGATGCCAGGGCCTCTCAGGCCACGGCAAACTCGCTACACTGTGTGAACACAAGCCGCCGCGTCTGCCGCGGCGCCAGGAAAACCGATGACAGATTCACCGCTCAAGCAACTCCATGCGCTCGGCCAGAGCATCTGGCTCGACTACATCCACACCGACCTGATGCACAGTGGCGAGTTGGCGCGCCTGATCGAAAACGATGCGTTGCAGGGCCTGACCTCCAACCCGTCGATCTTCGAACAGGCGATCGCCAACACCGACGCCTACGACGAACGCCTGCGGGCTCTGGTCAGCGCGCAGCCCGAGCTGGACGCCAACAGCCTGTTTACCGAGCTGGCCCTGGTCGACATCGCGGCCGCCGCCGACGTGTTCGAACCGGTCTGGCGGGCGAGCCGCGGCGACGACGGCATGGTCAGCCTCGAGGTCAGCCCGACGCTCGCCCACGACGCCGACGCAACGGTCGCCGAAGCGCTGCAGCTGCACGCCCGGCTCGCGCGCCCCAACGTCATGATCAAGGTGCCCGGCACGAAGGCCGGCGTGACGGCCTTTGAAGAACTCACCGCACAGGGCGTGAGCGTGAATGTCACGCTGCTGTTTTCCGTCGAGCGCTACCGCGAAATCGCAGCCGGCCACCTGCGGGGCCTGCACCGTCGCCTCGCGGCAGGTCAGTCCGTCAGCGGGATCGCATCGGTCGCCAGCTTTTTCATCAGCCGGGTCGACACCGCCGTCGACGCTGCGCTCGACTCTCAGGGAAGTGACGACGCCAAGGCGCTGATGTCGACGATCGCAATCGCCAACGCCAAGGTGGCGTGGGGCCACTACCAGAACCTCTACGGCGGCGAGGCCTGGCAGCCCCTGGCCGACGCCGGCGCGTTGCCGCAGCGTCTGCTCTGGGCGAGCACCGGCACCAAGAACCCGGACCTGCCCAAGACCCACTACATCGACACGCTGATCGGCCCCGACACGGTCAACACCGTGCCGCCGGCCACCCTGGACGCGTACCGTGACGCTGGCCAGCCCGCGGCCACGCTCGCGGACGGGCTCGAGACCGCATCGGCAGCGCTCGCGACGCTCGCCGAGCTCGGGGTCGACCTCGACGCGATCACGGCGACCCTCGAAGACCAGGGTGTCGCGTCGTTCGACGACGCCTTCGCACGCCTGCTCGCAGCGATCGAGAGCAAACGGGCGGCGCTCGCACCGTGACCTCGGCGAGTTCGGACGCGCTGCTCGGGTTTGTCGGCGGCGGCAACATGGCGAGCAGCCTGATCGGTGGCCTGGTCAAGGGTGGGCACGCAGCCGAACGGATCGGGGTTGTCGACCCGAGCGAAGCCCAACGCGATGCGCTGGCGCGCGACTTCGGTGTGCAGGTGGCCGATTCGGCCGAGGCGGTCGCCGGCGCAGCCGCGGTGGTGATCGCGGTCAAGCCCCACATCGTCGAAGCCGCGTGCCGGGGCCTGGCGCCGACACTCACCTCCGACACGCTGGTGATCTCGGTCGCCGCGGGCACCCTGAGCGACCACATCGCCCTGTGGCTTGGCGGGCACGACCGTGTGGTGCGCTGCATGCCCAACACACCCGCACTCTACGGTGTCGGCGCCTCGGTGTTGCACGCGTCGACGCACGTGAGCGAGGCACAGCGCACGCTGGCACAGTACATCCTCGCCGCGGCCGGTGCCGTCTGGTGGGTCGACGAGGAGCCACAACTCGACGCCGTGACCGCGCTCAGTGGCAGCGGGCCGGCCTACGGATTTCTGCTGATCGAGGCCATGACCGACGCAGGCCATGGGCTCGGCCTGCCGCGCGAACTGGCCGAGCAACTGGCGGTACAAACGTTGCTCGGCTCAGCAACCATGGCGCAACAGGACGACCGCGGTCCCGCCGCCCTGCGTGAGGGCGTCACCTCCAAGGGTGGCACCACCGCCGCGGCACTGAACACATTTGAACGCGGCCAATTCCGAGCGCTCGTCGCCAGCGCGATGACCGCCGCTCGAGACCGGGCGCGCGAGCTCGCGCAGCCCACAGGAGAGACGTCATGAGTGCTGGTCCGTTGTCAGAGGCCGCGAGCCTGGTTCTCAACACCGCGTTCTACCTGTACACGCTGGTCGTCGCCGTGCGTTTCCTGATGCAGGCCACGCGAGCCGACTACTACAACCCGCTGGCGCAATCCGTGGTGTCGCTGACCAACCCGGTCCTCAAACCGCTTCGCCGCTTCGTGCCCGGTTTTGCGAGTCTCGACATCGCCGCCCTGGTGCTGTGCCTGCTGTTGATCATCCTCAAACTGGCGGTGTTTTCAGGCCTGGGGCTGCCGCGCGTCGACGTGGCGGGCTTCGGGTTCAACGCCAGCCAGCTCGGCCCGATGCACTGGCTGCTGCTCGCACCGTTCGAACTCGCCAACATGATGCTCAACATCTTCCTGGTCGGCATCATCATCCTCGCGGTGATGAGTTGGGTCGGTGGCATGGACAACCCGATCGCCAGCGTGCTCCACGACATCACCCGACCGGTCACTGACCCGGTGCGGCGCTGGGTCAAGCCGATGGGCGGGCTGGACCTGTCACCGATTGTCGCGTTGCTGCTCATCCAGTTGGTCAAGATCCTCGTGCTGCAGCCCTTGTTGCGCGCGCTGCTCTGAACTTGTCCGCCGTTGAGACGTCACACTCCGTCGAAGCCTCCACAGGACCGTGAGACCGTGCTGAATCGCCGTACCGCACTGATGCTGCCTTTTGCCGCGATCGCGCCGACTGCAGTGCAGGCCGGCAACCGTGCAGAGGACTGCGGGGGCTTCATTGCGTTGTACCGAACCATGCCGACGTCGGCGCTCAACCCGAACACCGCAACCCGCCTGGAGATCGAGCCCGGGTCCAACACCGGTCTGATAACCGTGCTGTTGCAGAACAAGGGCGACAACCGGGCACTCACAGGACGCCTGGACCTGGTGCTCAGCAATGCCGAAGGCCGTATGTCTTCCCTGCGCTTACGCGAGGTGCGGGACAGGGGTCACACGCTGTATGTAGCAATTTTCGACTACAATAGCGGTGAGGAACTCACCTTCGCATTGACCGTTGACGTCAGCGGCGAGCCCCCGCGCAGCTTCAAATTCGTCGATCGGCTCAACTGAGCTCCCGACCCCTCCTGTCCAGACTTGCATAAACCACTGGATGCTGCAAAAACAGCATATATATAGCGTTTTTCAAAAAAATCCAGTGGAACTGTGCTATCTTTCGTGCCGCTGATTCAGGCAAAGCGCCACCGTTTCGGGGCGCAGTTTCATCCACACCTCTTCAGGACACTGACAATGGCTGCAAAGAAAAAGGCCACCGCGAAAAAAGTGGCGGCCGCCAAACCGGCACCAAAAGCCCCGACCAAGTCGGAAATTCTCAACCACATCGCCGGTGAAACCGAGCTGAGCCGGAAGGAAGTCCAGGCCGTGCTCGATTCTCTGAGTGGCATGATCGCGAAGAACCTCAAACCGCGTGGCCCGGGCATCTTCTCCGTGCCGGGTCTGATGAAAATCAAAGTGGTCAAGAAGGCCGCCACGCGTGCACGCAAGGGCGTCAACCCCTTCACCGGCGAAGAGATCATGATCAAAGCCAAGCCGGCGCGCAAAGCGGTCAAGATCCTGCCGCTGAAAAACCTCAAGGACATGGTCTGACCCCAGGCCGTTGCGGGCAGCCGGCTTCACACTACCGTGACCGGCTGCTCACACCCCGCGCTCGCCTCCCGAGCGCGCCGGTTTTCGTGTCCCGACGAAACCTTCCCCATCTGTGCTATTCAAACGCGGTGCACCATACTTTAAAGTGACGGCGCGTCGCGCCCGCCCCTGTGCGGCACTCACCCGGTCAGTTGATCCCCACCATGCAAAGCACGATGCCCGTCGCCAACCGCACCAACCAGGTCGCCGCATCCGCGGCCACGGTGGTGTTGGTGGCGCTGTTGGGTTACGCGCTGGCGATGCTGGCGATCGGGTTGCTGCCGGCCAACGCCAACACCGGCTCGGTCGAACCCATCCTTGGCAAAACCAGCACCGCGGTGCGCACCGGCAACGCCGCAGACCGGGCCGCTGCGGCGAGTTTGTTCGGTGAAGCCAAGGCCGAGCCCGTGATCGCAAAGGTCGAGCCGGCGCGGGAAGCGCCGGTCACCCGACTGAACCTCCGCCTGCTTGGCGTGCTCGCCACCGACGACACCCAACCCGGCTACGCGGTGATTGCCGGCGGAGCCGGTGAACAGGTGCTGGGCGTTGGCGACGCGGTCGACAGCGCCACGTTGCGCGAGATCCACGCCTCACACGTGATCATCGAAAACCGGGGCGCACTCGAACGCCTCGAGCTGCCCAAGCTCGACCTCAGCGTCGGGGTCGCAGCGTCGGTGGCACCGACACCCCAGCCTGGCACACCGAGTGTGAGCAACGTCAACGCGGGCGGCGGCCTGGTGGACGTCTCCACCTTGCCGCAGACACCCGGTGAGCTGCGCGACTACCTGGTGCGCAACCCGGCCACCATCCAGCAGTTGGTGAGCATCGGCGCGCACCGGGAGAACGGCAAGGTCGTGGGCTACCGGCTCATGCCCAAACAGGATTCGGCCATCTTGCGCAACTACGGCATTGAGCCGGGCGACGTCGTGACCAGCCTCAATGGTGTGCGACTGGACAACCAGCGGCGCGGGCTGAAAGCGCTGCGGCAACTGGTGACGGCCAGCAACATCGACATGGTGGTCATGCGCAACGGCGCCGAGATCCCGATCAGCATCGCCTTGCAGTAGCCACCCGCGCGCCTGCCCACCGGCGCCCATCGACCCGCGCCGATATCCCCTCTCGCACCCCTGTCTGCCGCAGTGGCGGTGTCTCGACGGTGCCAAGAAACTGGCGTAGCAGATCGCTGCAAATTTGCAACTCTTTTTCGTGATCACGTTGAAATTTTTATACAATGCTCGACCGATCAGCGTCTTGCGCGATCAAATTAGAGCGGAGTCAAGGACTTGTACACGAATCAGCACAGCAGGTTTGCACGCGTACTCGCAATTTTTGCCGCGCTGTCGGTCGTGTCCCCGGCGTTTTCGGCCGACGAGAATCTGACAGAGGGCCCCGACGGCAACTTCACGCTCAACCTGCCCAACGCCGACATCAGCTCGCTGATCACCCTCGTGTCGCGCAAGACCGGCAAGAATTTCATCGTCGACCCACGGGTCAAGGCGAAAGTCACGGTGATTTCCTCGACGCCGACCAACGCCGAAGAACTCTACGAAGTCTTTCTTTCGGTGCTGCAGGTGCACGGTTTTGCGGCGGTGGAGGCGGGCGACCTGATCAAGATCCTGCCCGAAGTCACGGCCCGCACGGGGCCAGTGCCCAACCTCAATACCGACACCAACACCGACAGTGATCAATTGGTCACGCACGTGATCAAGCTCAACAACGTCTCCGCAGCCCAGCTCGTTCCGATCCTGCGCCCCCTGGTGCCGCAGCAGGGGCACCTGGCGGCAAGCCCGAACACTAACCAACTTGTCATCACTGACCGTGCGTCCAACGTCGCGCGCCTGGTGCAGATCATCCGCCGCATCGACGTGGCAGACACCGGTTCGGTCGAAGTGATCAAACTCAGCCATGCGTCCGCGTCAGAGCTGATCCGAATCGTCAACACGCTCGAGTCACAAAACCAGGTGCCCGGCGACGTCGGCAGCTCACTCAAGCTCGCCGCCGATGACCGGACCAACAGCCTGCTGATCAGCGGCGACCAGGGCGCGCGCCTGCGTGTCCGCGGGCTCGTGGCCCACCTCGACACGCCGCTGGAGACCGGTGGCGGCACCAAGGTCGTCTACCTCAAGTACGCCAAGGCCGAGGACCTGGTGAGCATCCTGACCGGCGTGTCGCAGGGCCAGTCGAAGATCGGCATCGCCGACGCAGCCGAGGGCGACGTTCAGAGCGCGGCACAGCCCGCGATCACCGACGGTCAGGTGCTGCAACAGCAACAACAACAGCAGCTGGTCGCCAACGTGACCGGCGGCGCGATACAGGTCAGCACCGAGAGCAACGTCGACATCCAGGCCGACCCGCAGACCAATGCGCTGATCATCACGGCCCCGCCCGGTGAAATGCGCAACATCCTCTCGGTGGTGCGTCAGCTCGACATCCGGCGGGCGCAGGTGCTGGTCGAGGCAATCATCGCCGAAGTCTCGGAAAACACCGTGCGGGAACTCGGCGGCAACCTCGTCATCGACGGCACACCAAAGGGCCTGCCGGCGGTCGCCACCAACCTCGGCAACTTTTCCACCGAAGCCGCGAACCTCGCGGCGATCGCAGCGGGCACCGGCACCAACCTCGGCGCCGGTTTCTCGGCGTTGTTCGGTGGCGAAGGCGACCGGGGGTCGATTGGCTACCTGCTGCGTGCGATCGCGTCGGATTCGGAAAACAACATCCTCTCGACGCCGTCGCTGGTCACGCTCGACAACGAAGAGGCGTCGATCATTGTCGGCTCCAACGTGCCGATCATCACCAGCACACAGCTTTCGAGCAGCAACAACAACCCGTTCCAGACCATCGATCGCGAAGACATCGGCGTGAAACTCACGATCAAGCCGCAGATCAACGAAGGCGACACGATCAAGCTCGACATCGAGCAGGAGGTCTCGCAGATCGAGGACGACTCCACCACGGGCGCCTCCGACATCGTGACCAGCAAGCGGACCATTGTCACAAGCGTGTTGGTCGACGACGGCCAGACGCTGGTGCTCGGCGGCCTGCTGTCGGACACGGTCAACGACAGCAAGGAGCGTGTGCCCGGGTTGAGCAGCATCCCGATCCTCGGCAACCTGTTCCGCTACAAGAGCCGCACCCAGCGCAAACGCAACCTGATGGTGTTCCTGCACCCGACCATCCTGCGCGACTCCCGCACCGCGTCCTACTATTCCAGTGAGAAATACAATTACTTGCGGACAAAGCAGTTGATTCCCGAGGACACGACCCGCGGTGGGCGCGGCATAGAGCGCGACAAACTGCCGGATTTCGACGTCTACTTCCGCGGCAAGCCGATCGGTGACATTGCCATGCGCAGTGCCGAGATTCTGCGCCAGCAAGACAAGGCCACGAGCATCACGCAGTGAGCGCACCGCGCCTGTCGGACGACGACCTGCTCGGTGAACCAACCGACGCCGACGACCCGCTCGCCCTGCCGCCTGAACCGGCGTTCAACCCGCTGCCGTACAGCTACGCCAAACGGCACCGGGTGCTGGTGCAGAGCGACGCCGAGGGCCAGATCGAGCTGGTGTTCACGCCCGAGACCAGCACCAGCGCGATCGTCGAAGCCCAGCGCAAAGCCGGCCGACCCACCCAGTTGCACGAGATGCAGCAGAGTGACTTCGACACCCAACTCGCCCGTTTCTACGAGTCGGGCCAGGCCACCAGCGACATCATCGACGACCTCGGCGACGAGTACAGCCTGAGCACACTCGCTGACGCCCTGCCCGAGCCCGAGGACCTGATGGAGTCCTCGGACGACGCGCCGGTCATCCGCCTGATCAACGCGATCCTCACCCAGGCGATCCGCGACGGTGCCTCCGATATCCACATCGAGCCCTTCGAAAAGGCGCTGCGCATCCGCTACCGGGTCGACGGGGTGATGCTTCACCTGTACGAGCCGCCGCGGGAGATCGCGCCGCTGATCATCTCCCGCATCAAGGTCATGTCCAAGCTCGACATCGCCGAGAAGCGCGTGCCCCAGGACGGACGCATCTCGGTGCGCGTCGCCGGCCGCCCGGTCGACGTGCGCGTGTCGACACTGCCGTCGGGCCACGGCGAACGGGTCGTCATGCGCCTGCTCGACAAGCAGGCCGGGCGGTTGCGCCTCGAGAAGCTCGGGATGGCCGACCACGCGCTCGACATGCTGCGCGAGATCCTCGGTCAACCTCACGGCATCCTGCTGGTGACAGGGCCGACCGGGTCGGGCAAGACCACCAGCCTCTACGCTGCGCTGACCGAGCTGAACGACGGCAAGAGCACGATCCTCACGGTCGAGGACCCGGTCGAGTACTACATCGACGGTATCGGTCAAACGCAGGTGAACCCCAAGGTCGACCTGGATTTTGCCCGGGGCCTGCGCGCCATCCTGCGCCAGGACCCGAACATCGTCATGGTCGGTGAGATTCGCGACCTCGAAACCGCGGAGATTGCCGTGCAGGCGAGCCTGACCGGTCACTTGGTGCTCTCGACCCTGCACACCAACACAGCCGTCGGCGCCGTGACGCGGCTACGCGACATGGGGGTCGAGCCCTTCCTGCTCTCGTCCTCGCTGATCGGTGTGGTAGCACAGCGCCTGGTTCGCGTCCTGTGCAACCACTGCAAGCGGCCGCACGAACCCTCGGACTCCGAGCGCGAGCTGCTGGGGATCCACGCCGACGACAGCCAGCAACTGCACACCGCCGTGGGCTGCGAACACTGCAAGGGCGAGGGCTATCAGGGGCGTTCGGGCGTGTACGAGGTCGTGGTAATCGACAATGCCCTGCGCAACATGATTCACGACGGCGCCAGTGAGCACGAGCTGGAACAGCACGCGCGCTCGCAGTCGCAGAGCATGTTCGAAGACGGCAAGCGGCGTGTGTTGGCGGGCCAGACCTCCCTCGAAGAAGTCTTGCGGGTCACCCGCGAAAGCTGATGCCGGCCTTCCAGTACGTTGCACTCACCCCCGAGGGCAAGGAGCGCAAGGGCATCATCGAGGGCGACAGCCCACGTCACATTCGAAACCAGCTGCGCGAGCAGGGACTGACACCGCTCAAGGTCGACGAGTCGGCGAGCGCGGAACGTCGTGCGTCGGCCGGCAGCGGCGGCGACCGTGTTCGCACGTTCCGAGGGCGCTTGAGCACCAACGAGTTGTCGCTGCTGGTCCGCCAGATTGCCACGCTGATCAACGCGGGCAGTCCGGTTGAGGAGGCGATCAGCGCGACCGCCACCTACTCCGAGAACACGCGGGTCAAGAGCCTGTTGCTGAACGTGCGCTCTCGCGTGCTCGAGGGACACACGCTCGCCGATTCCCTTGGGCAGTACCCGCGCGTGTTCCCCGAGATGTTCCGCGCCACCGTCGCGGCCGGCGAGCAATCCGGTCACCTCGATGGCGTGCTCGAGCGCCTCGCGGACTACACCGAAGACCGCCAGATGACCCAGGCCACGGTCAAGAAAGCGCTGGTGTACCCCGCCGTGATGATCGTTGCCAGTCTGGCCATCCTGTATGCCCTGCTGACCTTCGTGATGCCGCAGATGGTCGAGACCTTCGACAACCTCGGGCAGGACCTGCCCGACATCACCCAGATCCTGATCGGTGTGTCGGAGTTCACCCAGGCCTGGGGCAGCTACATCATCGTGGGCCTGGTGGCGCTGGCTTTCGGGTTCGAGCGCGCCATGCACATCGAAGGCTTCAAGGCCCGGGTGCACGCCCTGTGGCTGCGCATCCCACTGATTCGCTCCATGGTGCGCAGCGCAAACTCCGCGCAATTTGCCCGCACGCTCAGCATCCTCGCGGGCAGTGGGGTGCCGGTTTTGCAATCTCTGGACATTGCAGCGCAGGTCATCACCAACCGCCCAATGCGCCAGGCAGTGATCGGCGCCGCAGAGCGCGTGCGCGAAGGCGCGAGCCTGGCCAAGTCACTCGAGCGCTCCGCGCGCTTCCCGCCAATGATGGTTCACCTGATTGCCAGTGGCGAGGGCTCGGGTCGACTCGGCTTCATGCTCGACAAGGCCGCGAGTCACCTCGAGCGCGAGCAGGATTCGCTGATTTCCTCCTTCCTCGGACTGCTCCAACCGCTGATCGTCGTGGTCATGGGCGGCGCGGTCCTGGTGATCGTGCTGGGCATGCTCATGCCGATCTTCGAGCTCAACGCAATCGTGACCTGAGCCGCCGAGCGCTCAGTGGCGAAAGTGGCGCATGCCGGTGAAGACCATGGCCATGCCGTGCGCATCGGCCGCCGCGATCACCTCGTCGTCCCGCATCGACCCACCGGGCTGGATGACCGCCGTGATACCGACCTCGGCGGCGTTGTCGATGCCGTCGCGAAACGGGAAGAACGCGTCGGATGCCATCACCGACCCCGCCACAGCCAGGCCCTCGTCCTGCGCCTTGATGCCGGCGATGCGCGCCGAATACACGCGGCTCATCTGACCGGCGCCGATGCCCACCGTGGCGTGATCGCGGGCGTAGACGATGGCATTCGACTTGACGAATTTCGCGACCGACCACGCGAACTGCAGGTCACGCAGCTCCGCCGCGCTCGGTGGGCGTTGGCTGACAACCTTGAGGTCCGCCGCAGCCAGGCTGCCAAGGTCGAGATCCTGCACCAGCAGACCGCCCGTGACACTCTGCAAGCGATGCTGCGGTGCGGTGTCGCCCAGGTCGCCACACGCCAACACGCGGATGTTCGGCTTGGCCGCGGCGGCTGCACGCGCAGCGGCGTCGTAGTCCGGCGCAATCAGGACCTCGACAAACTGCTGGCCCAGGATCCGCTCCACCAGGGCAGCCTCCGGCGCAGCGTTGAAGGCAATGATGCCACCGAAGGCCGACGTCGGATCAGTGCGGTAGGCTGCGTCGTAGGCCGCTGCGAGGTCCGCAGCCGTTGCCACACCGCACGGGTTTGCGTGCTTGACGATCACACAGGCCGGCTCGTCGAACTGCCTGACACACTCGAGCGCCGCGTCGGCATCGGCAATGTTGTTGTATGAGAGGGCCTTGCCCTGCACCTGCTCGGCGCGCGCGATGGACGCCGCGCTCACGGCCGTGTCGCGGTAGAAGGCCGCGCGTTGATGCGGGTTCTCGCCGTAGCGCAGCACCTCCACCCGTTCGAACTGCGAGCTGAACACGGTTGGGTGGGTATCGACACCGTCACCCATGCGCGCACTGAGGTAGTTCGCGACGATACCGTCGTAGCGCGCCGTGTGGGCAAAGGCCTTGACCGCCAAGCGGTACCGGTATGCCAAGTCTGTACCACCGTCGGACTCGATGGAATCGATCAGTTCGACGTAGTCGGCCGGGTCAGTGACCACCGCCACATCGGCGTGGTTTTTCGCCGCTGCCCGGATCATGGCCGGCCCGCCGATGTCGATGTTCTCGATGGCCGTTTCGAGGTCGCAGCCCGGGTCCGCAGTGGCCTGCTCGAACGGGTAGAGGTTGACCACCACGAGGTCGATCGGCGGAATGTTGTGCGCTGCCATGGTGTCTTGATCGAGATCGCGGCGCCCGAGAATCCCGCCGTGAACACGGGGGTGGAGTGTTTTGACCCGACCCGCCATGATTTCCGGAAACCCGGTGTGTTGCGACACATCGATGACAGCCAGGCCCGCCTCACGCAGCAGCGTCGCGGTACCGCCCGTGGACAGGAGCTCGACACCGGCCGCACTCAGTGCCTTGGCCAGGGCCAGCAGGCCGGTCTTGTCGGACACGCTCAGGAGCGCGCGAGAGAGGCTTCGGCGGGAGGTCTGTGACATCGGTGAATTTGGCGCAACGGGTGAACACCGCAGTATACCGCCAGAGCGCAACGCGATCACGGCACACGCGTGGTACCTGATCCACAGAGAACCACAGCTGCATTATCTTGCCGGTGGGCGCTGAACGCGGCAATCAAAGGGTGATGTTCAGCTCTTTGAGCTTGCGACGCAAGGTGCCTCGGCTGATGCCGAGGATCTCGGCTGCGTGGCTCTGGTTACCGTCGACCTGGTCGACGACAAACTGGATCACGGCGCGTTCCGCCTGGACCATCACCATGCGGTGTACGCCGGTCGGTTTCTCGGAGCCGAGGGCCACAAAGTACTTCTCGAGTTCCGCCACGATGCAGTGCTCGACCGCACTGCCCTTCGCCGAGGCTTTCTTGACCGCGGAACTCATGCGACGTCTCTCTCGCCCGGCTCAGCCCAATCGGCCCACGACGGGGAGTCGTTGAAAAAGCCGGAGACCGCGTCGCACTGCGCTTCGGGTTTTTCGAGTGTATTGACGTGAGCACGAAACCTGGCAGCCCCCGGCTTGTCTTTACAGAACCACGTAATGTGCTTGCGGGCGATGCGTACACCGCGCTCTTCCCCGTACAGGCCGTACAGCTCGTTGAGATACCACATCAGGGCTTTGCCCCGTGCAGCGTCATCTGGCGCTGGGCGGATTTCGCCGGTGGCTACATAGTGGTTAATCGCGTCGAAGAGCCAGGGGTTCCCTTGTGCCGCGCGGCCGATCATGACCGCGTCGGCGCCCGTTTCATCGAGGACCTGCTTGGCGCGTTCAGGGGAATCGATGTCCCCGTTCGCGACCAGTGGCACGCTTACAGCATCGCGGATGCGTGCCACGGTTGCGAATTCTGCCGTGCCGGCAAAGCGGTCCGCACGGGTGCGGCCGTGCACGGCAAGGGAGGCGATACCGGCCCGCTCGGCTATCCGGGCAATCTCGACCCCGTTGCGCCGACTCGGATCCGTGCCCGTCCGGATCTTCAACGTTACGGGGACATCGACTGCGGCGACGACGGCGTCGAGTATGCGCGCGACCTGAGCCTCGTCTGCGAGCAGGGCGGACCCGGCTGCCTTGTTGCACACTTTCTTGGCAGGGCACCCCATGTTGATGTCGATGACTTCGGCGCCATAATCGACGTTGGCCCGCGCAGCGTCCGCCATCAGGGCCGGGTCGGCGCCGACAATCTGCGCAATTCTGGGTTGCTCCTCGCCGGAGTGGTCGAGCCGCGTGACAGACTTGCGACTACCGTACAGCGAGGTGTCTGCCGTCACCATTTCGGCCGTCACCGTGGCCGCACCGTGCCGGTGGCACAGCGCGCGAAACGGTTTGTCCGTGACACCTGCCATGGGCGCGAGCACGGCAACGCCGTCGATGCTGTAGGGGCCTATCTGCATGGGCTCGCGTGGCAAATTCAAGGCGGCCGGCAAGTCTAGTCTGTCTGGCGATCTAAGGCAAAATACGGATGCGTGCACGCGGCTGGCGAGGCAGATTCCGCCGCGTCGTTGCTGCGGCGCAACACGCCCTTTCAGTGAAATTCGAGGTCGAAGGAGACCGCGTCATCCCCGGGGTCAGCGACTTCCAGTTGCACATCGACAGCGCGTCCGGGTTGCATTAGTACGCTCGTGTCGAAGGTATCCAGGTACTCCGCCGGCGCGAATTCGCCACGCGCGACCACGTCGCCCGCCTGGTCGGTCATGCGCACACGCAACACGGGAAAGTCCTGGGCAAAGTGCGCGTCGTTGACCATCGCCAAACTGATCACCAGCGCGTCCACGCGGCTCGGGTGCGCGTAGATCTGGCGGCGCAGCAGGCGGATCGCCGAGTAGTCCTGTTGCGGTGTGACGTCGCACCCGACCCAGGCACACCACCGGCTGACAAGCGCATGCCCCGTGGGGTGGGACGCGAGCTGGTCACGCGCAAGGTGCAGCCCGCCGATACCAACCGCAGCCAGGGCCAGAACCCCACCCAAAGGGGCCCACCGCGGGCGCGGTGTCGGCGGCGCCGGGTTCGAGAGCACCGAACGCCGCTGTTGCACGGCCGGTGTCGATGCGCTTCCGCCCTCGACGTCTTCCCGTTCGAGGCTGTGCTTGCGCACACGGGGGTCGCCGGCGGGGTCCATGCCGACGGCCGAGTCCAGCTTGATGTGCTCGAGCGCGTCGAATTCGCCGAGGCACGCACCGCACCGCACCGTGGTCGCCCCCTTCAGCGCGCGGCTGTCGGTTCGCAGGTGGGATCCGCAATGTGGACATTCGACGATCATGGCATCACTGGCTCGCTCACAACGCCTCAAGGTGACGCAACGCGGCGTGGCCACGTTGCCGGTCCGCGGAGCGCCTCACCGAACCCGACCGGATAACCGGCACCAGTCGCCGTCGCCCACCACGTCGATGTCGTCCAGTACGGCTGCGTAGTGGGCCTTGAGGCCTTCGACCTGCTCGGTCAACACGCCACTCAACACCACCTTGCCGCCCGGTACGACCCGCGCCACCAGGCTGTCACGCAACGCCAGGAGCGGACCGTGCAGTATGTTGGCGAGCAGGACGTCGGCCTGCCAGTCCGGCCCCTCGTCAGGCAGCGACACATCCAGTATCTCTGCCACCGCGTTGAGGGTCGCATTCTCACGGGTGGCAATCAACGCCTGCGGGTCGATGTCAGTCGCCCACACCCGCGCGGCGCCGAGCTTCAGCGCAGCGACGGCCAACACCCCGGAGCCGCAGCCGAAGTCGATGACCGACAATCCGCGCGGCGACGCGGCCGCAAGGTGCCGCAGGCACAACGCGGTGGTCGGGTGCGTGCCGCTGCCGAACGCGAGCCCTGGATCGAGCCGGACGTTGACGGCATCGGGTTCGGGTGCGTCTGCGTGGCTGGGCACGATCCAGAGCGCACCGCCGAAGTGCATGGGCTGGAAATGCGCCATCCACGCACGTTCCCAGGCTTCGTCGGCCAGGCGCTCGAGCTGCGCACCGTCAACCGGGCGGCCGAGCGCTGCGCCGATCTCGACGGCAAGCACGTCGGCGGTCGCATCACCGGCGTAGAGCCCGACCAGCACAACGTGCTCCCAGAGGGGCGTCTCGCCGGGGGCGGGCTCGAGGATAGGTTGATCTGCGGCATCGAGCAGCGTGACCGACAGCGCGCCGGAGGCAAACAACGCCGACTCGAGGGCATCGACCTCGTCGGCCGATGCCAGCACCCGGTACTGCCACCAGCCCGATGCAGGTTCGGTCACCGCATCGGCCTCGACGGCGTCACTCACTCCTCTGCCTTGAGCAGCGTGTTCTCGAGGTAGTGGATGTCCACGCCACCGGCCTGAAAGCCCGGGTCGTCGAAGATGTCGAGCTGCAACGGGATGTTGGTCTTGATGCCATCGATGTGGATTTCACTGAGCGCGCCGCGCATCCGCGCCATTGCCCGCTCGCGGTCGTTGCCGTGCACGATCAGTTTGCCGATCATCGAATCGTAGTGCGGCGGCACACGGTACCCGTTGTAGATGTGTGTCTCCATGCGCACGCCGAGCCCACCGGGCGCGTGGTACTGCTGGATAACGCCGGGTGAGGGCATGAAGGTCCGCGGGTCCTCGGCATTGACGCGGCATTCGAAGGCGTGCCCACGAAGCTCGACATCGGATTGCCTGTAACGCAGCGCCTCGCCCGACGCGATGCTGATCTGCTGGCGGATGATGTCGATGCCCGTGACCATCTCGGTGACCGGGTGCTCGACCTGGACCCGTGTGTTCATCTCGATGAAATAGAACTCGCCGTCCTGGTAGAGGAACTCGAACGTGCCCGCGCCGCGGTACCCGAGGCGCACACAGGCGTCGACGCACAGCTGCCCGATGCGGGCGCGTTGTTCCTCGGTGATGCCGGGTGCGGGCGCCTCCTCGACCACTTTCTGGTGGCGACGCTGCATCGAGCAGTCGCGTTCGCCGAGGTGAATGGCGTTGCCGTGCGTGTCGGAGAGCACCTGAAATTCCACGTGCCGGGGTGCACCCAGGAATTTCTCCATGTACACCACGTCGTTGTTGAAGGCCGCCGCAGCCTCGGCACGCGTGAGGCTGATCGACTCGATCAGCTCGTCGGCAGACTGCACCACCCGCATGCCCCGGCCACCGCCGCCGCCCGAGGCCTTGATCAGCACCGGGTAGCCGATCTCCTCGGCGATGCGCAGGTTGGCGTCAGGGTCGTCGTCGAGCGGGCCGCCGGAGCCCGGCACACAGGGTACGCCAACCTCCTGCATCGCCTTGATCGCCGCGACCTTGTCGCCCATGGTGCGGATGAGTTGCGCGGTCGGCCCAATGAACGTGAAGCCACTCGATTCGACGCGCTCGGCAAAATCCGCGTTCTCGGACAGGAAGCCGTACCCCGGGTGAATCGCGTCGCTGTTGGTGACTTCCGCCGCGGCGATGATCGCGGGCACGTTGAGGTAGCTCTTGGCCGACGGCGGCGGGCCGATGCACACGGCCTCATCGGCGAGGCGCACGTGTTTCAGATCGCGGTCGGCTGTGGAGTACACCGCCACCGTGCTGATGTCCAGGTCGCGGCAGCAGCGCATGATGCGCAGTGCGATTTCGCCGCGGTTGGCGATCAGGACTTTCTTGATCATGGGGTGCCTCGATCAGGGTTCGATCACGAAAAGGGGCTGATCAAACTCGACCGGTTCACCGTCGTCAACGAGGACCGCCTGCACCGTGCCGCTGATCTCCGACTCGATCGGGTTCATGATCTTCATCGCCTCGATGATGCAGAGCGTGTCACCCTTGGACACGGTCTTGCCGACCTCGACAAACGCAGGGGTGCCGGGCGCGGAGGAGCGGTAGAAGGTACCGACCATGATCGACTTGACGATTTCGCCGGCGGGTGTGGCGCCGGACACGGCCGCCGGCGCAGCTGCCGCGGCGACAGGCGGCGCTGCAGCCGGTGCGGCGGCGGGGGGCGCGGCGGCGACGGGCGCCTGCAACACCGGCGCGGGCACGCTCTGGGCCACGATCGGCGCCGGGTGGCCGCAGGTGATGCGCACGGATTCCTCGCCCTCGCGAATCTCGATCTCGTGGATGTCCGATTCCTCGAGCAATTCGATGAGCTTTTTGACTTTTCTGATATCCATGGACAAACCTGTTTGGGGGTTGGCGCGGGACGGCGCTCGGCGCCTGGGACCTGCAACCCGACGGGGCCCCGCGCCCCGTTCGGTCGTGCCCCTGAGTATATCAAGTCGAGCCGCAAGATCGCGGCTCATTACCAACATTTAGGTTCAGTTCGGACCGATTTCAAGCCTGATTAACGCAGGTTCCGAACGCACTGAGGAGGTGCACAGGATGGCAACACAGACCGAGACACCGTCGCCCGATGCGGTATTGGCGTTCTGGTTCGGCGAGCTCGACGGCGAGGACGTCGCCGACGACGGCAAGCGCGACATGTGGTTCAACGGCTCGGACGCGCTCGACAACACGATCCGAGAGCGCTTTCTCGGCGCCTACGAGGCCGCGCTCGGCGGGCGTCTTGGCGGCTGGCGGGAAACCGCGCGTGGCGCCCTCGCACTGGTCGTGGTGCTCGATCAGTTCCCGCTGAACATGTTTCGACGGACAGCGCGGGCGTTCGAGTCCGAGCACGCTGCCGTCGACGCCTGCCAGGCAGCCGTGGCCGCCGGGCTCGACCGCGAGTTGGTGATGGTGGAACGCACCTTCCTGTACATGCCGCTCATGCACGCCGAAGACCTCGCGCTGCAAGACGCCTCGGTCGACCACTACGCCGCCCTCGCGGCCGACGCGCCAAGCGGCCTCCGCGAGCGCGCCGAGCGCACGCTCGACTTCGCCCGCAACCACCGCGACATCGTTGCCCGATTCGGCCGCTTTCCCCACCGAAACGCGGTGTTGAACCGTGAAAACACCGCTGCGGAATCCGAGTACCTCGCGGCGGGGCCGGCGAGCTATGGCCAATGACCCCATGCCGTATCCAGAACCCCCCTGCTCGCGCTAAACTGGGGGATTGCGTGACGAGATCGGCCCTTGGGCCCCGCGCACCGCGGCGTCCCACGAGGCCCTGACGGAACCCCCATGACGACAGTACACACCCAGTCCAGCTACACCAAAGACGAACTGGTCGCGTGCGGCCACGGCCAGCTGTTCGGTCCGGGCAATGCCCAGTTGCCGAAAGACAACATGCTGATGATCGACCGCATCACGCACATCAGCGCCGACGACGGTGCGCACGGCAAGGGCAGCATCGTAGCCGAGCTCGACATCACACCCGACCTGTGGTTTTTCGACTGCCACTTCCAGAACGACCCGGTCATGCCAGGCTGCCTGGGGCTCGACGCCATGTGGCAGCTGGTGGGCTTCTTCCTCGGGTGGAAAGGCAACCCCGGCCGGGGCCGCGCACTCGGTGCGGGCGAAGTCAAATTCACCGGTCAGGTGCTGCCTCACGTCAAACAGGTGGTGTACCGCCTGGACCTCAAGCGCGTGATCGAGCGCAAGTTGGTGATGGGTATTGCCGACGCGACGCTTGAAGCCGACGGTGAGACCATCTACACGGCGAAGGACCTGCGCGTCGGCCTGTTCAAGCCGTCGGACCTCTGAGACCAACCTCCGCGACCTGCACACCCCCTCCACGCACACGGGAGCCCCTATGAAACGCGCCGTCATCACAGGCATGGGCATTGTGTCGAGCCTCGGCACCACTGTCGACCAGGTAGCAGACGCCTTGCGCACCGGCCGGTCAGGCATCCGCGCCAAGGCGGACTACACCGAACTCGGCATGCGCTCCCAGGTGGCCGGACAACCCGACATCGACCTCAGCGAACACATCGATCGCAAGACCCTGCGTTTCATGGGCGACGCGGCGGCCTACGCGTATATCAGCATGCAACAGGCCATTGAAAGCGCAGGCCTGGATCCAGCCAAGCTGGCTGACCCGCGCATCGGTATCATTGCCGGGTCCGGCGGTGCGTCCTCGTCCAGCCAGGTCGAGGCAGCGGACATCCTGCGCGCCAAGGGCATTCGACGTGTTGGCCCCTACCGGGTCACGCAGGCGATGGGCAGCACGGTGTCGGCCTGCCTCGCCACGCCCTTCAAGATCAAGGGCGTCAACTACTCCATCTCCTCAGCCTGCTCGACCAGCGCCCACTGCATCGGCAACGCGGTCGAGCAGATTCAACTCGGCAAGCAGGACATCGTGTTTGCCGGTGGCGGCGAAGAAGAGCACTGGAGCATGAGCTGCCTGTTCGATGCGATGGGTGCCATGTCGAGCAAATACAACGATGACCCGACGCGGGCGTCGCGCGCTTACGACGTCGACCGCGACGGCTTTGTGATCGCCGGCGGCGGCGGGATGTTGGTGGTTGAGGAGCGCGAGCACGCCCTGGCTCGCGGCGCCCGCATTCTGGCCGAGGTGGTCGGCTACGGCGCGACGTCTGACGGCCACGACATGGTGGCCCCGTCCGGCGAAGGGGCCGAGCGCTGCATGCAGCAAGCGATTGCAACCGTGGACGGACAGGTCGACTACATCAACGCACACGGGACCAGCACACCCGCGGGCGACATACCGGAACTCGAAGCGGTGCGACGCGTCTTCGGCGACAGCATGCCGCACATCAGCTCGACAAAGTCCCTCAGCGGCCACTCGCTTGGCGCAACCGGGGTGCAGGAAGCCATCTACTGCCTGCTCATGCTGGCGGGCGATTTCGTCGCCGCCTCGGCAAACATCGAGAACCTCGACCCGGCAGCAGAAGGCTACCCGATCGTGCGCAAGCGAATCGACAACGTCCAGCTCAACCGCGTGATGTCCAACAGCTTCGGCTTTGGCGGCACCAACGCAAGCCTGGTGCTGCAACGACACAGCTAAACCCGCGTTTATGTCTGTAGCGACAGTGCGGCCGCGAGCGCGGCGGCCGCGCACGCGTTGTGCTTGATCAGCGCAATGTTGGCGGCAAGGCTGTCACCCCCGGTGCTCTCGGCCACATGCTTCAACAGAAACGGCGTGATGGCAGGGCCGGTGACACCCGCCGCAGAACACGCGGCGAGTGCCGCGGTCACGGCTGTCTCAACCACCGCTTCCGGCAACGACAGCGCATCGGGAATGGGGTTGCCCACCACGACACCGCTGTCGAGACCCAGCGACCATTGCACCGCCAACACGCCGGCGAGGTCCTCGACGGTATCGAACCGCTGGTCGACCGCAAACCCGCTGCGCGACGTGTAGAAGGCCGGAAAGTCATCGCAGCCAAAACCGTACACCGGCACGCCGCGCGTTTCGAGGTATTGCAAGGTCCGCCCGATATCGAGAATCGACTTGGCACCGGCACAGACCACCGCAACCGGCGTGCGCGCCAGTTCTTCGAGGTCGGCCGAGATGTCGCCGGTGTCCTGCACATCGCGGTGAACCCCGCCGAGGCCGCCGGTCGCGAACACGCGGATGCCAGCTTGGTGCGCGCACCACATGGTGGCGGCAACGGTGGTGGCGCCGTCGCGACGTGACGCGAGCACGCGCGCGATGTCGCGCCGGCTGACTTTCTGCACCGCGTCGGCACGCCCGAAACGCTCGAGTTGGTCGGCTGACATTCCGATGGCAACGGCACCGTCGACCAGTGCAACCGTGGCCGGTACAGCACCGTTGTCGCGCACACTCTGCTCGACTGCCCTTGCCGTGTCGACATTCTGCGGCCATGGCATCCCGTGCGAAATGATGGTCGACTCCAACGCCACCACCGGTTGACCGTGCCGAATCGCTTCGTCGACCTCCGGTTGTATGCGTAAATACTGAGTCATGGATTACAACTCCTGCTCCTCGGTTGTGTCACACGCTTGCCGTTGGACCCACTGCACAGGGTAACGCTCGACGCTGCCCAGGGTGCGTCGTCCACAAACACAGTAGACTCCTCCGGCGCTTCTCGCTTTCGACGACACCCGCCCTCGCCATGCACCGTGCCCCCTCCACTGCGTTTTCACTCACCCGCCGCGGCCTGCTGACCGCGGCCGCAGGCGCGGTGGTGAGCTCGCGGCTTCCGGCTGCCGACGCACCGCGCACGCTCGCGTTGTTCGGCATGCACACGCGCGAGTACCTCGACGTTGAATATTATCGCGACGGACGCTACCTGCCGGAGGCCCTGCGCCAGATTGACCATGCGCTCAGGGACCACCGGGAGAACGCCACCACCGCCATGGACGTGCAGTTGCTGGACCTGCTGTACACCCTGCGCGTGTCGTTGAACACCCGAGCGCCCTACCGGTTCATATCCGGCTACCGCACTGAAAAAACCAACGACGCGTTGCGGGCTGCGGGTCGGGGCGTGGCCAAGCACAGTTTCCACACGGTCGGCCGCGCCATCGACATCCTGCCACCCGAGGTGCCACTGGCGGACCTCGTGTTCAGCGCACAGCTGGCCGGCATTGGCGGGGTCGGACAGTACACACGGCGCGGCTTCGTGCACCTCGACACCGGGCCGGTCCGACACTGGGTGCGCTAGCCGCACGCCGCATGGCAGTCGCACCCGACGAGGTGGTCGTTGACCATGCCGACCGCCTGCATGAAGGCGTAGCAGGTCGTCGGCCCGACGAAGCGGAAGCCCCGTTTCTTCAAGGCCTTGCTCATGCGCTCGGACGCCGGTGTCACGGCCGGGACCTCGGCCATCGACGCGAAAGCATTGCGGTGCGGTACGCCGTCGACGAACCGCCAGATCCAGGTGGGGAAATCGCCTTCATCCGCCTCGAGCGCCAGGAGCGCACGGGCGTTGCCAATGATCGCCTCGACCTTGCCCCGGTGACGGATGATGCCCGCATCGGTCAGCAACCGTTCCACGTCGGTGTCACCAAAGCGCGCGACGCGTTCGGGTTCGAATCCGGCGAACACCGTGCGGTAGT
The DNA here is from genome assembly GCA_039196715.1 of Pseudomonadota bacterium. Taxonomy (NCBI): domain Bacteria; kingdom Pseudomonadati; phylum Pseudomonadota; species Pseudomonadota bacterium. Next base: position 18,191 of record JBCCUP010000018.1, on the reverse strand, counting down.
GTGCCCGTTTGCGCAACACCGTGATCCACGACAGGCCTGCCTGCTGCCCCTCGAGGTTGAGGCATTCGAACAAGGCCACGCGGTCGAACAGAGGCCGCCCCCACTCGGTGTCGTGGTAGTCCACGTAGAGGGGGTCGTCTCCGCACCAGTCACACCGCATCACCGTCACCTGTGTCTCGTGAGCCTCGGCCCGAAAAGGTACCATGCGCACGCATGACGCCGCGCTCCACCCACACCGACCTGATCCTGCTCGCTCCCATGGAGGGTGTGATGGATTGGCGTATGCGCGACCTGGTCACCGGCTACGGCGGCTACGACCTCTGCGTGTCGGAGTTCATCCGCGTGGTCGACCAGCTGCTGCCGCGGCGCACCTACGAGCGGCTGTGCCCGGAACTGACCCGCGGCAGCAGGACCGGTGCAGGCACGCCGATGCGCGTGCAGTTGCTCGGGCAGTCCCCGGAGCACATGGCCGAAAACGCGGCGCGAGCCGTGGCCATGGGGTCGCCCGGTATCGACCTCAATTTCGGCTGCCCGGCCAAGACCGTCAACCGCCACAAGGGCGGCGCGGCCCTGCTTGCGACGCCGCACCTGATCCACGACATCGTCAGTGCCGTGCGCGCGCGGCTCGGCCCCGATGTGCCGGTCACGGCCAAGATGCGCCTCGGCTGTGAGGACGCCGCCCTTGCGATCGACAACGCTCAGGCCATTGAGACTGCAGGCGCCGCCTGGTTGGTGGTGCACGGGCGCACGCGGGCGCAAGGCTACCGGCCGCCCGTCGACTGGGAGGCGATCGGCCGGGTGGCCGACGCCGTGTCGCTGCGCGTGATCGCCAACGGCGACATCAACAACCCGGAGGACTACCACCGCGTGCGTGACGTCAGCGGGTGCCGCGACGTGATGGTCGGCCGCGGCGTTCTGGCCACACCGAACCTCGCCTGCGTGTTGCGCGGTGACAGCGCCCCCCTGCCCTGGTCAGACATCGTCGAGGCCCTGCTGCACTACGCCAGCTACCCACAAAGCAAGGCGGCCGACCACTACCTCACCGGTCGACTGAAGCAGTGGCTGAAGAACCTTGTGCCACACTACCCCGAGGCCGACGCCCTCTTCACGCGCATCCGCCAACAGCGGGCGGCCACACCGGTCCTGCAGTGTATTCAAGAGAGCCGCGCACGCACGGCCGACGTCGATCAAACCGTCAGCTTTTCGCGCGCCAACTTGTCGTAATAGGGCATCGCCTCATCGCACACCCGCTGCAGCGCGTCGGGCAGGCGCTCGTCGACCGGCGGCCGAGGCGCGCCGAACCCCGTGGTTTGCCAGACCGACCCGTACCAGTGTGGCGCCCAGGCGCCATCCGACGCGCGCGCCCCCGAAGGCCAACTGAGCATGCGCTCGCTGAACGCGAGGCCCCAGCGCGTGCACATCCGCTCAAGGTAGGCGCGCGGTTCGATCAGGAAGTCATCCGAATCGACCACCAGCGGCGCTGTGCCGAGGCGGTCACGCACCGCACAGAACAGCTCCCACTGTTGCACGACGCCGATGTCGGCCAGCGCGACCTGTTCCCGCTTGGCGACGTAGGACCGCAGCACGCGCGCCGGGTGCCGGAGCAGGAAACCGTGTTCAAGCGCCACCATCCAGTCGGTGCCAAAGTCGCGCAGCATGTGGTGGGTCATGTGTTTCTGGTAGCAGACGCCGCCGTCAGCAGGCGCTGAGGCACACCGGGCAGCCACCCGCCGCCAGTCGGTTTCACCCGCGGCCATGACCGCGTCCCGCATCGGGTGATCCAGACCGGTGTGCCACAGGTAGGCGGCGTAAAACGGCTCGTCCCAGACCGTGGTGTCGGGACGGTTCTCGAAGGCACGCATCATCGCCGTCGAGAGATTGCGCGGACCGGACCACATGGCAATGTTGATGGCAGCCATATTTTTCAATGTGTTATGTGAATCATGCATCCGTCCGCCACTGATCTGGGCCACGCACTTGATACGCCGCACCGCTTGGCCGATACCCCTCAGTGAAGGCACGGATCTTCGCCACAGCGAGACTGTGCCACAGTCAGTACGCAGCCGAGACAGGAAACGGGACACGCCATGCGTTTCAATCCACTGCGGTCCGCCAAGCCGCCTCCACCCGCACCGGTCAACGGCCTGCTGCTGACCGGCGGTGGTGCGCGCAACGCCTACCAGGTCGGGGTGCTTCGGGCGATCGCCGAGATGAACACGGCGCAACGTCACAGCCCGTTTCAGGTGATCAGCGGCACCTCCGCCGGCGCCATCAACGCCGGGGTGCTCGGCGCGCGGGCGAGCCACTTCGCCGCGGCCGTCGAGGAGCTGGAACGGGTCTGGAGCCGGTTGCACATTCAGCAGATCTACCGCAGTGACAACGTCGCCACCTTGCGCAGTGCCGCCAGCATGGTGTGGCAGCTGGCGCGCGCGCGGAGCGTCGACGAGCAGCCCCACGCCATCCTTGACAACAGCCCGCTGCGCGACTTGTTGAACCGCCGTATCAACGTGCAACGCATTGCCCGCAACCTCAACGCCGGCCACTTGCGGGCGCTGGCGATCAACACCACGTCATACACCACCGGTCACTCGGTCACGCATTTCATGGGTGCGCCCGATATCCCGGACTGGACCTTCTCCAAGCGCGAGGGACGCCGGGTCGAGCTGTCGGTCGAACACCTGATGGCGTCGAGTGCCATTCCGTTGGTGTTCCCCGCGGCCCGCCTCGGCAACGACTACCACGGCGACGGTGCCATGCGGCAGGGCTCGCCGCTGAGCCCGGCAATCAAGCTCGGCGCCAATCGGCTGCTGGTGATCAACGGGTCGAACCCGAAGAACGAGGTTGATCGCCCAACCGACACCCAACAGCCCTACCCGTCACTCGGCAAGATCGGCGCGTACCTGTTCGAATCCCTGTTCCTTGAGAACATCGAGGCCGACATCGCCCGACTCGAGCACTACAACGCGCTGTTGGCGCAGTTTCCCGGCCACACGCTCGAAATCGAGGACCGTACCATCCAGCCGATCGAGTGCCTGGTGATTTCACCGAGTGAAGACGTGCGCGAAATCGTCGGTCGGCACATGGGGTCCTTCCCCAAGTCGATGAACGTGGTGCTGCGCGTGCTCGGGGCACACAAGGCCGAAGGCAGGCAGATCAGCAGCTACCTGCTGTTCGAGGCGCCGTTCTGCCGCGAGCTGATCGAGCTGGGGTACGCCGACGCGATGGCAAAACGCGACGCGATCTGTGCGTTGCTGGCGCTTGGGGACGCGCCGTCAGACGCCCGATCTGCCTGACGGCACGCCTCAGCAGAGCGCTGCAGCGAGTTCCGTGCCCTGCTTGATGGCCCGCTTTGCATCGAGCTCACCGGCTTCGAGAGCGCCCCCAATGGTGTGGACGCGGTCCGACCCAAGCTCGGCCGCCAGTGCATCGGCAAGCGCCCGGTTGGGTTTCTGGCCGGCGCAGACCACCACCGTGTCCACCTCGAGCAACCGGGCCTCGTCGTTGACCGTGATATGCAAGCCGTCGTCGTCGATGCGATCGTAGTGGACCCCGGCAAACATCTTCACGCCGTGTTGCTTGAGGTTGCTGCGGTGGATCCAGCCGGTGGTCTTGCCCAACCCCTTGCCGACCGCGGTCTGTTTGCGTTGCAGCAGCGTGATGTCACGGCGCGGCGCGTGCGGTGCCGGGGCTTTCACACCGCCGCGCGAATTCAGTGTTCTGTCGATGCCCCACTGGTCGAGAAAGCCGTCGACCGACTGCGGTTCGAGCGCACCGGGACCCGCCCCGAGCAGGAACTCGGCCGTGTCGAAGCCGATGCCGCCAGCGCCGATGATCGCGACGCGGTCGCCCACGGGTTTGTGGTCGCGCAACACATCGAGGTATCCCAGCACGCTGGCGTGATCGATGCCCGGGATCGGCGGTGAACGCGGCACGATGCCAGTGGCCACCACGACGTGATCGAAGCCGTCGGCGAGCTCGGACACCGACACGGCCGCCCCCAGGCGGACGGTGACACCGGTGTCCACGAGGCGGGTCTCGAAATAGCGCAAGGTCTCCTGGAACTCTTCTTTCCCCGGAATCTGCTTGGCGATGTTGAACTGACCGCCCACGGCAGCGTGGGCGTCGAACAACGTGACAGCGTGGCCACGCTCGGCGGCAACCGTCGCCGCGGCCAGACCCGCCGGACCGGCGCCAACAACCGCAACCCGCCGCGGCGTCGCGGCAGGTGTCCAGTTCAGCTCGGTCTCGTGGCAGGCGCGCGGGTTCACCAGGCAACTCGCGCGTTGCCGACTGAAGATGTGGTCCAGACACGCCTGGTTGCACGCGATGCAGGTGTTGATCCGGTCCGGACGGCCCATCGCCGCCTTGTTGACGAACGCGGGGTCGGCCAGGAAGGGGCGCGCCATCGACACCATGTCGGCCTCGCCATTAGCAATCAACGCGTTCGCGACCTCAGGTGTGTTGATCCGGTTCGTCGCGATCAACGGCAACGACACCTCGGCTTTCAGCTTGGCGGTGGCAAAGCTGAAGGCCGCGCGGGGCACCCGTGTGGCAATGGTCGGAATCCGCGCTTCGTGCCAGCCGATGCCGCTGTTCAACAGAGACACACCGGCCGTCTCGAGCGCCTTGGCGAGCATGACCACCTCGGCCCAATCGCTGCCGGACTCGATGAGGTCGAGCACACTCAGGCGGAAGATGAGGATGAAATCCGGCCCGACCGCCTGACGCACTCGCCGCACCACTTCGACCGCGAAGCGCGACCGGCGCGTGAAGTCGCCGCCCCAGGCATCGTCTCGCCGATTGACGTGCTCGACCAGGAACTGGTTGATCAAGTAGCCCTCGGAGCCCATGATCTCGACGCCGTCGTAGCCGGCCTCGCGCGCCAGCCGGGCGCAGCGGGCAAAGGCATCGATCTGGCGCTCGATGCCGCGGGCCGATAACGCACGCGGCTTGAAGGGCGTGATCGGCGATTTGACTGCACTGGGCGCGACACTCAACGGGTGGTAACTGTAGCGGCCCGCGTGCAGGATCTGCAGGCAGATCTTGCCGTCGGCCTCGTGAACCGCCTCGGTGACGAGACGGTGGCGCGCCAGCTCGCGCTTGCCCGTCAACTTGCCCGAGAAGGGCGCCAACCACCCGGCGATGTTCGGCGCAATGCCACCTGTCACGATCAGGCCGACGCCGCCGCGTGCGCGTTCAGCGAAGTAGGCGGCGAGTTTGGGGTAGTCCGCTTTTCGGTCTTCGAGCCCCGTGTGCATCGACCCCATGAGGACGCGGTTTTTCAGCGTTGTGTGGCCGAGATCGAGCGGCGCGAGCAGGTCGGGGAAAGGCGTGTCCACACAGACTCCTGGTCCGGAATTCCGCACGTCAGTGTACCGTGTACTCGCTGGCCACAACGGCTATAGTCGACGCACGCCCACCACCCCGACACACCACAGACGTGCAAGCGATCACTCTTCGGGCATTCAGCCTCACGCTGGGTGCACTGCGCCACGGCGACTCGAGCGGGGAGCCGGTGCTGGCCCTGCACGGCTGGATGGATAACGCCGAGAGTTTCACCCCGCTGGCCGCGCACCTCGCGGAATTCGATACCGTGGCGCTCGACCTGCCGGGCCACGGCCACTCGAGCCACTTGCCAGACGGGTGCCACTACCACCTGCTCGACAACGTCGCCTACGTCCTCGCCGCCGCCGATGCACTCGGGTGGCCACGGTTCAACCTGGTAGCGCACTCGCTCGGCGCGTGTATCGCGCCCTTTGTCGCCGCGGTTGCACCGGAGCGCGTCACGCGGTTGATCATGCTCGACGGCATCGGCCCGCCGACCGAAGCGGCCGACGCCCTGCCTGCGCGCCTTCAGCGCAGTGTTGAGCACACGATCGAGAGCCGCCAGCGTTTGACGCGGATCTACGCGCGGGTCGAAGACGCGGTCAGCGCCCGCCTCACGGCCACGAAGATGGCGCGATCGAGTGCCGAGTTGATTGTACGCCGCTCACTCAAGGAGACCGAGGGTGGCTTCACCTGGCGTTTCGATCCCAAGATCCGCCTGCCGTCTCCGAGTTACCTGAGCGAGCCACAGGTGCAAGCGTGTTTCGAGGCCGTGCGCTGCCCCGCCCTGTTGATGCTGGCCGAGGCCGGCGTGCCACATGTGCGCGCTCACGCTGAGGCCCGACTGGGCTGGCTGCAGCGCGGGGTGATGCACCGGCTCGACGGCGATCACCACGTGCACATGGACGACCCCGAGCCGGTCGCCGCTGCGCTGCGCAAGTTCATCTTGCACAGCGCAGCCTGATTCACCGATTTCCCGACCTCAACCGCACTAAGCCAGGCGGTCGAGCAGCGCTCGGTGGCAGACCCACTCGGGCACCGGGCCTACCAGCGGTCGCTGTGCCAGTAGTAGTCCGCGCCGCCGTTGCTCGGCAGCGGGCTCGCACCGGTGCGCAACACGTCGTTCAGGCACACGCGTTGTCCACCGTCGATGCTCGCGGTGCGAACCGTGGTGCACAACTCGGCGAAGCGGGCTGCCGAGCGCGAGAGACCCATTGCGTTGCCGCTGCCTACCCAAGCCGCACCTGAAGCAGCCGGTGCCTCTACGGAGACGTTGTAGAACGCAGTTGACGCTTGCACGTTTCGGAAGGAACCCCAGCGACCAGCGTGTCCAGCAAGCGACGTTGGCACATCAACGATGTGGTTCCGAATCATGTTGACACCGCGAATAGCACCGAAGCGCGACAATTCACCGTCGCCAACGTACAGAACGATGCCTATACCGCTATGGCTGACGCCATAGCCATGTTGTTGGGCCATGTCCGAGATGATGTTGTCACGGATGTCGATGTTACTGACTCCACGCGCTACGCTGATGCCCTGGGTGGAATCCCAGATCATATTGCGCGCGATCTCGACGTGCTTGACCGCACCAAAGTGCACCACGATAGCGGAGCCCGGGTCATTTGAACCTGTCGTCAACGCATCTCTCCCCGAATTCGTCCGGAAGCCCCAAAACCGATTATCAACAACACGGACCGGGTTTGTGGCACTGGTCGACGCTGTTTTGATGTCGATCGCATTCTCCGTCATCCCGCACGGGCCGCTCTGTGTCAGACGCCCAGAGCAGTTGGTGTAGAAATCAGGCGTGGTGTAGATGTCGTTTCCAGCGATCAACGTGCCACTGAAGTCGCCAGGTAAGGGCGCCGCGCTGTCGCGCGAGCCGTCTGTCCGTATCGGTTGTCCTTGGGCGTTGCTCATCGGCGCAACCAATTGAATGCCGTCGACGCAGTTGCGGATTTCGTTGTTCACGATCCGATTATTGACGGCTTTGGCACGAACCCCGTTGGGCGTATCAGCACTGTGCAAGCCGACACAAACAGCCGAGTCATCGACTTGTAGATCGGCAAAAAAGGAATTCTGAACGGTGTTGTTGTCGCTGCCGTGCTTGAATTCAATGCCCTTGTCGGTTTCGCGCACCACAGAGCGGTTCACCACAACACCATCCGAATTCCAGAGTCTGATTGCGTGGGTTTGCAGCCCCGTAAACGTCATGCGGTCGACCAGCCAGTGGTTGGCGTCAGTGAACACCAGAGAGGGCAGAAGCGCTTGGTTGCGCGCGGGCCACTCACGGTAAATGTCGCCGTGCTCACCAAACGCATCACTGTCCAACCGAATCACCCGCGGCTCCGACGCTGTGCCAGACACCCCACGTAAGTTGATCGTGCCTGCCGATCGGTAGTCGCCTGAGGCCAGGCAAAATACTCGGTAGTTGGGATTTCCGAGCAGATGAATGTTGCCCAGCGCCGGGCTGATTCGCACGGCCCCGGCCGAGTTACAGGAGGGCACTACAACAGTCGTGGTGTGATCGACAAACCCGAGACGAGTGCCAGACTGCCCTGAATCGGCTTCGTTTGGATCCGATGGTGCGTCGTTGGACGGTGGCTCGACTGGGACCGTTGATGCGGTTGGAACCGGCGTAAGAACAGGCGGAGGAGGATCACCAGGATCACTTTCGCCTGGGCCAAGGCTCGACCCAGCCAATCGGGTGGTCGATGACATCACCACGAGCTTGTCCAACTCCAGTCCCGACTCGCGCGACACCAAAGTGATGGTGTTTTCTCCGGATTCTAAGAACGCGCGCAGGGCGTCGGGGAGATTACCGTGGTCCCACTCCCAGTCCCCGTTGTAGAAGTACCGACCCCCTCCAGCAGACGGCATTGGGCGTCCGTTAACGTACACCCAAACTGACTTCTCACCGCCATTGCCGGTGCGACCGCGTAGCAAGACACTGTAGCGACCGGGGGTCGTAACGTTGAATTGGAACGATAAAGACGATCCACTTGCACCGCCCCAATATGTCTCGGAGGGCACCATGACAATGCCGCCTGACGCTGTCGCGCTGCTTGCCTGACGCCAAACTGCTCCGGTCACCGTCGCGTGCTCGGCTTCGACCACAAGTAATGCGTCACCATCGACTGGATCGGCCAGAGGCAACTCCGGCACAGGAACGTCAACTACCGGAGGCTCATCCGAAGGGGGATCGACCGCAGGGGGATCAACAGACGGAGGCTCGACGGTGACCAGGCCTGTGCTGCTGCTTTCAGCAGGTCCGAACGTGCTCGCAGCGTACACATCGCGCTCAGGTGCAACGACTACCTTGTCAAATACAAACTGCGCATTGCGCGACACAACACGCAAAGTGTGAACACCAGCCGCAAGGAACACGCGCATACCGTTGGTCAAGTTGCCATGGTCCCATTCCCAGTTCTCCCGAAAGAAGTATCGCCCACCGCCCGCCGAGGGTAGTGGACGGTCGCCCAGGTTAAGCCAGGCAGAAACCTCGCCCGTCACATCAGAACGTCCCCTGAGGTTGACGTGATAACGCCCCGGTTGCGTGATCTGAAAGCGGAAGCTCAACACCGAACCTAGCTCCGGATCCCACTGCGTTTCAGAAACCTGCATGACCATGCCACCAGAGGCGTCTTCACGCGCCATTTGTTGCCAGAGGTCCCCCGTACGCTCGCCGGATTCGGCTTCGATCGAGACAACGCCGTCACTGCTTTGGCTAAACACTGTCTCAGCGACAGCGCCTCCGGATACGCTCAGCAATGGAGCCAGTAACACCAGCAACGCATATCGGCCCCGCGACTCTACCGAATCGGTCATTCTCTTCTCGTCATGTCGTGCCAGGGGAATCGATTTGTTACCGGCTGTTTCAGCGCAATATCCAGATCAACTGGGGCGGAATCGCAGCGAGCCTACGTGGCAAATCGCACGGTAACTGTTACAGCACACTTCCCTGGTGAGAGCGGTACTGCAAGCCGCACAACCGCACCCGTGGAGACGGCGACGGGGCGACGTATCACGAGTCGGCAGGTTGTTCGGGTTGCGGAGTGTACCGAGAGAAGTGTGAAGGAAATCTCATTTCCAACAGGTGTGCTGAGTCACCTCGCTAACAACCGTGGCGATTGTCACCTTTTCGTTACATCAGCACGGCTACGAATGTGACAAGCTGTACACACGAGTCACCGCGAGACGCCGAACACGTATACACGGCTGAGTCAATGGCTGACGCCGGGTGGTCTGCGCATGATGAGGGCAGCGCCTGGAATCGACGCGAGGTTTCAGTGTCAGCGATCGAGGTTGTCAGGGCCGAACGAGTCCGGCAACACAGCGTCCAGCGTGAACACCGCTCGCACGTGCTCCGGGTCGGCGATGGCAATCGGCGTGTCGGGCGAGGCAAACTCGCGGATCTTCTGTCGACAACCGCCGCAGGGTGTCACCAACGCACGACCGCGCCCGACAACCAGCACCGCACGAATCCGGCGGGCGCCGGCGCACACCATGGCAGCGATCGCTCCGGCTTCTGCACAGGTGCCTTCAGGGTAGGCAGCATTCTCGACGTTACAACCCCGGTGAATTTGCCCATGCTCGTCGAGCACGGCCGCGCCCACGTCAAACCGCGAGTACGGGGTGTGGGCATTCGCCATGGCGTCGTTGGCGGCCACGTGCAACGGCGCCCAGTCCACATCACACACTCAACGGTCCTTTGAATAGGGTTGGCCGATCGCCTTGGGCGCGATCGAGCGCCCGAAGAACCCCGCGAGCAGCACCACAGTGAGAACATACGGCAGCGACTGAATCAACTGGACCGGCACTTCACCGACAACCGGCAACGGCACGCCTTGAAGACGGATGGCGACCGCGTCCAGCAACCCGAACAGCAAGCATGCCCCCAGAGCCCTACCCGGACGCCAATTGCCGAACACCATCGCAGCAAGCGCAATGTAACCCTGTCCGGCGCTCATCTCCCGGGTGAAGCCGGCATTCTGTGCGATGGCCAGGTATGTGCCGCCGATGCCGCAGAGCACACCGGCGATGATCACAGCGCGGTAGCGCAACCACGTCACCGAGATGCCGGCGGTGTCGACTGCCTGCGGGTTCTCACCGACAGCACGCAGCCGCAAACCAAAACGCGTGCGGTAAAGCACCCAGGCGGTACCGGCAACCACCGCAAATGACAGGTAGACCAGCACATTGTGGCCGCTGATCACATGCTGATAGACCGGGCCGGCCGCCGGCAGTCCGCCGATCGCGTCAGCGCCCGGCAACGTCACAGGCATGAACCGTTCGTCACTGGCCAGGTTGGGCGTCTGGCCACCCCGGCGAAACCACGCGTGGCCGAGCACAACGGTCAGACCGGACACCAGGATGTTGATTGCCAGACCGCTGACGACCTGATTGCCGCGGTGGGTGATGCACGCAAAACCGTGCAACAGGGACAGGCTGGCCGACACGCATACGGCCGCCAGCAAAGCGACGATGGGCGAGCCGCTGACATGGGCCATGCAGGCCGCAGCAAAGGCCGAGGCCAGCAGCTTGCCCTCCAGGCTGATATCGATGATTCCCGCGCGCTCGGAAAATATGCCAGCCATGGCACAAAATATCAACGGTGTCGAGACCCGGAGCGCGGCATCCAGCGTGTGCAACAGGATGTCGAACATCAGCTGCCCTCCGCGATGATGCGCTTGCCAACCAGTGCGCCGTAGGCACGCGCAACCCAGGGCTCGCTCATGTAGGCGAGCGCGCCGGAGAAGAGGATCACGAGCCCCTGAATGGCGACCACCATCTCGCGCGTGATAGTCGGCATGTCAAAGGCGAGCTCGGCACCGCCCTGGTACAAGGCGCCGAACAACAGGCTCGCCACCACAATCCCGAAGGGGTGGTTGCGCCCCATCAACGCGACGGCAATGCCGGTGAAGCCGTAGCCCGCCGTGAAGTTGAGCAGCAGGCGGTGCTGGGTGCCGAGGATTTCGTTCAGGCCCATGAGACCGGCGAGTGCGCCTGAGAGGCACATGGTCAGGACAACGACCCGTTTGGGGTCGATGCCAGCGTACACCGCGGCCGACTCACCTTGACCCACGCAGCGCAGCGCGTAGCCCCAGCGCGTGTGCCAGATGTACACCCACACACCGACTGCGCACACAAGCGAAATCAACAGGGAGAAATTGACCGGTGAACGGTCCCAGGAGAGTCCGAACCAGGCGGCCATCTCGTGCAGGTAGGGCAAGTGTGTGCTCTCGGCGAACGCCCGCGTCTCAGGCGCCATCTGCCCCTCGCCGATGATGACGCTGACCAGCATGTACCCCAGCAACGCGGCTGCAATGAAATTGAACATGATCGTCGTGATCACGATGTGGCTGCCGCGGTGGGCTTGCAGCCAGCCCGGCACGAACCCCCAAAACGCGCCGAATGCCGCTCCCGCCAACAGGCAAAGTGGGATCAGCACCCACCCGGGCAAACTCGCATCGAGCGAGAGCGCGATCAGTGCCATGCCGAGCCCCCCCACGTAGGCCTGGCCCTCACCGCCGATGTTGAACAGCCCGGCGTGAAACGCGACGGCGACTGCGAGCCCCGTGAAGATGAAATTCGTGGCGTAGAAGAGCGTGTAGCCGATGGCCTCGCCGTAGCCGAACGCGCCGAACACCATCAAGCGGACGGCTTCGACCGGGCTTTCGCCAACCACCCAGATGACCAGGCCGGACACCAACAAGGCAAGGCCCACGTTGACGAGCGGGACCACTCCGACACTCACCCAGCGCGGCAAGGGCACCGCCGGCCGCAGATCACTGGACACGCGCCGGCTCCGGTTCTGCATTGGCCATCATCAACCCCAGGGTTGCCTTGTCCGCTCGCGCGCGATCGGTTTCACCGACAATGCGGCCATCGCACATCACGATGATGCGATCCGCGAGCGCGAGAATTTCATCGAGTTCGACGGAGACCAACAGAATGGCCAGTCCAGCGTCACGCAGCGCCATGAGACGACGGTGGATCAGCGCGATGGCGCCGATGTCGACACCGCGCGTGGGTTGACCCACGAGCAGCAACCTCGGGTCGCTGTCGATCTCGCGCGCCAGCACCAGTTTCTGCTGGTTGCCGCCGGAGAACAGGGAAGCGCGCAGTCCGGGATCGGGTGGCCGCACATCAAAGGCCGACATCAGCCGCGCGCAGTGGTCGGCCGCGCGCCCGCCGTCGAGCAACGCGCCGCGTGCCCAACGCGCGTCGTCGTGGTAGCCCAGGATGCTGTTCTCGGACGCACTGAAGGACTTCACCAAGCCCCGGCGCAGGCGGTCTTCCGGTACGTGGTTGACCCGCACATCGCGAAGCGACTTCGGGTCGATCGGGTGCGTCGCGCTGACGTCGGTCCCGAGGACCGTGAAGCTGCCCGACGCCACGGGTTGGATGCCGGCGAGCACTTCAAGCAGTTCGGACTGTCCGTTGCCGGAGACGCCAGCCACACCCAGGATTTCGCCCGCGCGCAAATCGAAGGACACCGCGTCACACGCCACCACGCCCTGGGCATTGCGGGCAGACAGCTCGCGCACGGCGAGCACCGTGTCTCCGGGCTTCGCCGGTGTGGCGTCAATGTCGAGATCCACCTGCTCGCCGACCATCAACGCGGCGAGCTCACGCTCAGTGGTGTCACGGGTCGGTCGGTGGGCCACCATCTCACCGCCCCGCATCACAGACACCGCGTCTGTGACGTCCATGATTTCGCGCAGCTTGTGGGTGATCAGGATCACGGTCACGCCCTGATCACGCAAGGCGCGCAGAATCGCAAAGAGTTGATCTGCCTCCTGCGGAGTCAACACCCCTGTCGGCTCATCGAGCACCAGAATGCGCGCACCGCGAAACAGCGCCTTGAGGATTTCGGTGCGTTGCTGCTCGCCGACCGGCAACTCACCGACCAGTGCGGTGGGTTTCACGGTCAGGTCGTACTCACGCGAGAGACGTTCTAGCTCGGCGTCGGCCGCCTCGACACTGCTGGCCAACATCGCGCCCTGCTCAGCGCCGAGCATGACGTTTTCCAGCACCGTAAAGGTGTCGACCAACATGAAGTGCTGGTGGACCATCCCGATACCCGCCGAGATGGCGTCGCGCGAGGAGCGGATGGTCGCTACCTCGCCGTCAATGATCACCTCTCCGGCGTCGGCCTGGTAGAAGCCGTAGAGGATGCTCATGAGCGTGGACTTGCCCGCGCCATTCTCGCCGACGATGCCGTGAATGGTGCCCGGCGCTACGCTCAAGTTGACATTGCGGTTGGCGTGCACGGCACCGAACCGCTTTTCAATCCCTCGAAGCTCAATCGCCGGCGGCGCCGTCGAGGGCGCCGCCGCTGCGGTGACTGTCACAATGTGTGATCAGTAGGTGCAGGTGTTGTCCGACATGTAGTCGTGCACGGTGATGTTGCCCGCGATGATCTCGGCCTTGGCCGCTTCAACCGCAGACTTCATCTCGTCGCTGATCAGCGCCGCGTTGTGCTCGTCCAACGCCCAATCGACACCGCCCTCGGCGAGACCCAGCACGTTGAAACCCGGCTTCCAGTCGCCGCTCGCACCGGTTTTCATGGCTTCGTACACGGCCACGTCCACGCGCTTGAGCATGGAGGTCAGCATCACGCCCGGGTGCAGGTAATTCTGGTTCGAATCGACACCGATGGCGTACTTGCCGCCGTCTGCCGCAGCCTGGTAGACGCCGACACCGGTGCCACCGGCCGCTGCGAACACGACGTCCACACCGCGATCGAACTGGCCGCGCGCGAGCTCGGCGCCACGGCTCGGGTTGTTCCACGCGCTCGGATCCGTGCCGGTCATGTTCTGCAGAACGTCAGCATCGCCGTTGACGTGCTTGGCACCCTGCTCGTAGCCGCAGGCAAACCGGCGGATCAGCGGGATGTCCATGCCACCAACGAAGCCAACCTTGCCGCTCTCACTCGCCATGGCAGCGAGCATGCCGACGAGGAACGATCCCTCGTGCTCCTTGAACACGACGGACTGGACGTTCGGCTTGTCAACCACCATGTCGACGATGGTGAACCGGGTGTCAGGAAACTCTTCTGCCACGACTTCCATGGCCGGCGCCTGGGCAAAGCCGATGCCGACGACCGGGTCCGAACCGCGTTGCGCCATGCGGCGCAGGGCCTGCTCGCGCTGTGCCGGGTTGGTCACTTCGAATTCGCGGTAGCTGTCACCGGACTCGGCCTTGTACTTCTCGGCGCCTTCGTAGGCGGCCTGGTTGAACGACTTGTCGAACTTGCCGCCCATGTCGAACACCACCGCCGGGGACGCGTGTGCGACGCCGGCTGCAAGTGCGCTCACCGCAGCAAAAGCAATCAGTTTTTTCATGGATTCCACTCTCTAGATGTCAAAGGGGTCTGAACCCGTGGTCCGCACCACGAGGGCTGCGTCGACGTTTCGGGAACAGTGTATCGCGGGTTCGCGCCCGCCTGCCAGCGCCGATGAGCGCGCCAGAGCCCGGCGCAGAGCGGCACCGACCCCGGTGCTTGTGCACCGGGCACCGCCGTGACCGGCCGGGCTCACGGACCATGCTGCAGCGCAACAGGTACCACCGCCCGAACACGAAAAAGCCCGCACAAGGCGGGCTTCTGATCGGGTGACGCCGCGCAGCGTCAGCCGTTGGCAACCCGACGGGTGTCGCCGCCACCGTTCAATTGATCGAGTGCCCAGCGCCCGAAGTCCACGGCGGGCAGCGGCTTGGCGAACAGATACCCCTGACCGACCTGAGCACCGGTTTGCAGGAGGAACTGATACTGCGGCTCGGTTTCAATGCCCTCGGCCACGACCTTCATGCCAAAGTGGCGCCCGAGGCCAATGATCGCATTGACAATTGCCGCATCGGCGGACTCGGTCTCGAGGTCACGTACGAAAGACTGGTCGATCTTCAGTGTGTGGACCGGGAAGTTCTTCAGGTAGCTGAGTGACGAATAGCCGGTGCCGAAATCATCTATTGCAAGCGTGACGCCCAACCCCTTGAGCTCATCGAGCAGCTTGTTGGCCTCGACCGGGTCGTTCATGATCGCGCTCTCCGTGATCTCCAGCTCGATCGAGGACGGCTCGATGCCGTGCCGCTCGATGGCGCCGGAAATCTTTGCAACCAGGTCGGGGTCCTGAAACTGCAGGGCCGACAGGTTTACCGCGATCTGCAGGCCCGTCAGGCCGACGCGATTCCACTCGGCCACCTGACGGCAGGCCTCGTCCACGATCCAGTCGGACAGCGGAATGATCAGGCCGGTTTCCTCGGCAACCTCGATGAAGCCACCCGGACCAACCAGACCTCGCTCGGGGTGGTTCCAGCGAACCAGCGCTTCGGCGCCCATCGGCTGGCGTGTCTCGAGCGACAGTTTGGGCTGGTAGAACAGCACGAACTCGCGGTTGCTCACGCCGTTCTTGATTTCGTCTTCCAGCTTGATGCGGTTGAGCACCTTGTCGCGAATCTCGTCGGTGAACAGCTGCGTCTGGGCGCGTCCGTTGACCTTGGCCTCGGCCAGGGCGTAGGTAGCGTTGTTCAACAGTTCTTCGGCGTTCTCGGCGTCGCCCGGCAAGGTGGCGACACCCACGGAGGCATTAACGGCAAAACGCACCGCACGGTGCGAGATGGGTTCGGAGATCACCTGGCGTAGTTTGTCGGCCAGTGGCACCACCTCGGCCTGGCGTCTGATTTCACTGACGACAAGGAACTCGTCGCCATCGAGTCGCCCGATGGTGACGTCTTCGTCCAATGCACATTCGAGCCGTTTGGCCACCTCGGCGACCACGAGGTCGCCGGTGTGCTGGTCGAACTGATCATTGAACAGCTTGAAGTTGTCGAGATCGATCAGCATGGCCGCGAGCCGGATGTTCTTCTTTTGGGCCGCGGCGACCAGCTGCTTGAGCTTGCGCTTGCAGTGGACCCGGTTTGGCAGGCCGGTGAGCTGATCGTGGTGGGCGAGATGCTCGAGCGACATCTGTTTCTTTTCCACCTGGGCCTCGACCGCTTCGAGGCTCTGGATCATGTTGTTGTATTCCTGGATCAGCGTGCCGAACTCGTCTCGACCCTCCAGCACGATCAGGTGTTTGTCGCCGTTGATCCGCGCGTTGCGAAGCGACCGGATCACCTCGCGGACCGGTTTGACGACGTAGCGCGTGCTCATCAGCCGAGTCAGGAAAAACCCCAGCAACGCCGCGACGGTCACCACCATGGCCATGCGCTGGATGAAGGTCATGCGTGCGGCAGCGATGCCCTCGCCGTCGATCGACACCGCGATCTGGTAACCGCGGTTGAAGAAGTTGATGCTCCACACCGCCTCGACGTAGTCGCCGTTGAGCACCGGCTCGGGGGTGTTCTCGAGGCTCGCCTGCATGTCCGGCAGCACGCCGAAGCCGTAGATCGAACGGCCGTTGCTGTCGTGGACGTTGGCGCCGACCACGGACGGCACACGCTCCATGATGTCGGGGAACTCGAGTTCATCGGCGGTCTGCAGCATGACCAACAAGGTATCGCGGTAGGCCTTGGCGCGATCGGCCACCTGAGTTTGCTGGTACAACGCCGCCGCTGGCGGCAACAGGGCTCCGCCGAGGCACAATATGAATACGCAACAGGTCAGCGCCAAACGCAGACCCAGGCCGAGCCCGGCCTTGTCCGCTTTGAGCTTCACAGTTTTCGCAAACTTTCCCATATTCGCCTGGGGCCCTGATTGGGTTCATCGATCCATCGGCTGCAGCCATTTCTGCTAGCGGCAGCGGGTCACAATCCCTGATTTCTGGGCTTCTGTAATGCAAAAACCCCCCCAGGCCGAGGCCCGAGGGGGTTTTCTGTTTGGACAGATTGACGGCAGGGCTTACATCATGCCGCCCATGCCACCCATACCGCCCATGCCGTCCATGCCAGGCGCACCGCCCATGGCCGGCTCCTCAGCCTTGGGCGCCTCGGCGACCATGGCCTCGGTGGTGATCATGAGACCACCCACGGAAACGGCGTTCTGCAGTGCCGAACGGGTGACTTTGGTGGGATCGAGGATACCCATTTCCACCAGGTCGCCGTACTCTTCGGTTGCCGCGTTGTAGCCGGTGTTGCCGTCGCTCTCTGCCACTTTGGCGCAGACGACAGAGGGCTCTCCACCGGCATTTGCGACGATCTGGCGGAGCGGCTCTTCCATGGCGCGCAGCGCGATCTGGACACCGACGTTCTGGTCTTCGTTGGCACCCGAGAGGCCAGCGACGGCCGTGCGTGCACGAATAAGCGCGGTGCCGCCGCCAGCGACGATGCCCTCTTCAACCGCAGCGCGGGTCGCGTGCAGCGCGTCGTCGACGCGGTCTTTCTTCTCTTTCATCTCGACTTCGGTCGCAGCACCGACCTTGATCACGGCAACACCACCGGCGAGCTTCGCCACGCGCTCCTGCAGCTTCTCGCGGTCGTAGTCAGACGTCGCCTGATCGATCTGGGCACGGATCTGCTCGACGCGGGCGTCGATCTCGTCCTTTGCACCGGCGCCATCGACGACTGTGGTGTTTTCCTTGTCGACGGTGATGCGCTTGGCCTGGCCGAGGTCTTCGAGGGTGACCTTCTCGAGGGACAGACCGACTTCCTCGGAAATCACCTGGCCGCCGGTCAGGATCGCGATGTCCTGCAGCATGGCTTTGCGGCGGTCACCGAAGCCCGGCGCCTTCACAGCACAGACCTTGACGATACCGCGGATGCTGTTGACCACGAGTGTGGCCAGGGCCTCACCTTCGATGTCCTCGGCGATGATCAGCAGCGGCTTGCCCGCCTTGGAGACCGCTTCGAGGACCGGCACCAGGAGCTTGGCGCTAGAAATCTTCTCTTCGTAGACAAGCACCAAGCAGTTTTCGAGCTCAGCTTCC